>JAIKYZ010000017.1 GCA_024682655.1 Treponema sp. | reverse complement strand
AGAGAAAAAAAATGAAAAAAATTAATTTTATTATTCTGATGTTGGTTACAATTATAGGATTAATTGGTTGTAATAACGTTCTTAAAACAAATTTAGCTCCTTGTGAACAAGAAGATATCATAGAAACCCCAGAACAAATTGTTACTATAGGTGATGAAATAATATATGGAGATAGTTTCTCTTTTGAAGATTTGTACAACGAGTATTATGAGTGTCTTGATGATATTTCTCGGAGTGTTGCAGCAAGAACTGTAGGAGAATCTGATTTATTGTTGGATTTAAGTGATGATGATTTTGTTGAAATGGTTTATTTTTCTGTTCGCCCAACTACGACAGAGTCTCTAAAGCTTGTTAATGATACATTGGGGTATTTGAACCCTGCGGAATTAGATAAAGAAATAATCCAGGCTTGTGACGCAGAAAAGATAATTTTTAAAGATGATGTAGTTTTGACAGAAGACACCAATACTGATGAAATCGTAAATTTTGATGTAAAATATTATTATGTTACAACAAGGGAAATTGCTCTTAAGCTGTCATTGAGTCTCGAAAACTATGAAGAGATTGAAACCTTTGAAATGCTTAGCGAAGAAGCAATTATAAGACTGCAGGATGAATATCAGGAATATCTTGATTTGTATGGAGATGATATAGAGGCCAATTCTTTTGATGGATCAGAAAGAGGTGTTTTTAAGAAATTATTTAAGGCTATAAACAAAGCCGTTACTACAGTTGTAGAGGCTATAAAAACTTTTGTCGTTACCACATATGAAATAAAAGGTTCAATTAGTTATCAGGTAGATGGTACTAAGTTTCCTGCATATGGAATAAATGTTAGAAATCTTTGTCTAAGTGAAAATAATACTTCTACTAAGGAAAATGGATCTTTTTCTTTAGGATCTTATTCAAATGCTGTGGGTTTGTGTTCAATCTGGATTGACTATTCAAATTCAGCCTGTTCCCTTAGTAACTTTCTTGATGTTACGGCAAGTACGCTTGTTAGAACAGATGTTCCTTCAAATCTTACAAATATATCTATTTATAATTATTCAGGGTATTCAAATGCAAAAATGGCTGTATGTGCAGATTTTCTGCTTAGGTACAAAGATGAATCAACACGTCATTCAGGTATTCCCAAAGCATATGTGTGGACAACAGAATTAGGAGGGGGAACTTCATCTGCTCCTTGTTTCAGACAGCTCGGATCGGAGGTTCTGCCAGATATTATTCTTACAGGTTTAGATTCAATAAATAAAGGCCGTCTGGAAACTCTTCATCATGAGTATACACATTTTCTTCATTGCGTTTATGCAGGAAACAAGAATAATTTCTGGAATTCAGTTGTTGAGTCTGAAATAAAATGTACCGTCTATACAAAAATTTCGAATTTTATAAGAATAATCAATGATTATGTTAATACAGATTCATTTGTTAATGGAACTTATGATTTTACGAATCCATATGTTTGCTTTGCAGAAAACCTTGCAGAGTGGTATTCTTATGTTGGGTGTTATGGAAAAGGTATTCTGAATACGTTTTTGTCTTATAAGGAAAAAGGTTGTGGTACACATTTGGAAGATACTTTGTATACCAAATCATGTGTTTTTGCCGAATTAATATCTGGTTTTTATGATACAAATCTAATGACTAAAGAATTAGAATCTAAACAACTAAGATTGTCAGAGGAGTTTATTCAAATAATTGATAAGTATGATGTAACAACTTTTTATGATTTTTATAAAGCATTAGTTAACGAATTTCCTAGCAAGATAGAGTTGATAGAAACTGTTTTTTCTCGTAATGAGTTATTATAATGAATAATGAGGTTTTCTTAGTAAATATGAAAAAAAGTATTGTTTTAATTATAATTCTATTTTCCTTTTTATTTGTTTCATGTGAATCAATATATATTGACACAGAAGATGTTATATGTACTATTTCAGATCCACCATATTATAAGGATAGGGAAATTGTTTTTTCAATATCGGGACAATTAAAAAAAGAAGATACTGTTTCTTACATGTTTGTTGATGCATATCTTTATAAGTATAATGAATATGAAAGATCTTTTGAGAAGATAGAGAAGAATATAGTTTCTTGTTCTATGAAACCGTATTGGAGAAAGTATAATCATGAGTTTTTTTTAGAGCCAGAAAATCAAACCTTTATTCATGATTTTGATGAAACGCTTGCAATATCTATTACAGAAAATGGTGTTTATAAAATAGGTATAATACTGGATTTTGCTTCTTCGAAAAAGAGAGGAGGGGGTGATAGATATTTTGAATTTGATTTAGATATTTAGAAGAACAATGCAAATAAATCGACGAGAGATTTTATTAAAAAGAAGCCGTATATATTATAATTATGATGGCATTTATTTTTATTTCTTGCGAAGAGGTTTTCAAGGATTACTATAAGCGTAAAAGTACGGCAAGTGGAAATGTAATAAATTATTAGGAGGGTTTTAAAATGAGAAAGTGTATTCTTTTCTTGATTTTTATATTTTTGTTTGTTTCTTGTGAAGATGTTTATGTGAATGATGATAATATTTTTTGTGAGTTAGAAAAAACGGAGTATCAGGTAAACGAACCTATCACAATTTCATTGTTCGGAAATTGTAAGTCAAGTGATGAAGTAAAATTCATACTAATTGGGATAAGTCTAATGGGGATAAATAATTATGAAAATAATAGTCCCAAAATGATTGTAAATACGAAGAAAGAAAAAGTTGAAAAAGAAGAATCGTGTTCTTATTATTACATTTTTCAACCTGAAAATGAAAAGCCTGTAGAGGATTTTAGTGATACCGTTGTTATACAGATTCCCTACCCAGGTGAGTATATCTTAAAAATTAGATATCAGTTTGAATCTAATAGTAGGATTTACGGAGGTACCAAGACTTTTAATAATGAAATATCAATTGTGTCTATAAGCTAAAAGATTACGAGAGTGTTTTTTATGAAAAAGAATCTGTATCTTATAATTTTGCTGGCATTTGTTTTTATTTCCTGTGAAGAGGTTTATGTGAATGATGATAATGTATTTTGTTCAATAGATAAAAATCAATACTTAGTCAATGAACCGGTAAAGGTCTCAATATATGGTAGTTTTGATATAAAAGATAAAGTATCCTGGATAAGAATTGGTTTGGCTTTATACGATTCTGACGATGTTTATGCCGAAGTAAAGATGGATGTACTGACAGAAAAAGATAGTACCTATCGGAACGATTCGAATAGTTATTTATACGATTTTTTCTGGTCTGATGACAGCGAAACATTATGTACGAATTTTGAAGATGAAGTAATAATCTCAATACCAAAAGCGGGCATTTACAGGTTAAATGTGGTTTTAGAGACAGAATCAGAAATTCGGATATATGGTAGTACAAGAATGTTTGATAATTATTTAACAGTAAAGTGATGCTAATTCTTGCGAAGAGATTTACATAACGATGATAATACATTCTGTTCGATAGAGAAAGAGCAATATTTCATAAATGAACCTATACAAATTTCCTTATATGGAACTTTTGATATAAAGGAATGAAGATGTAAGACATGATGTTTTGTTTTCAGATAGCCTTATTTTTTCTTACTTTTCTTAATATCAAAAATATTGGTTTGTGATCGGTATTTGGCATCTAGAGTTTCGTCTTTCTGTAATTTTAAAACAACAGATTAGGCCTTTGAGAGATTCTTCAACTCTGTTCTGAATGAACTAGTTGTTTTTAATTTTCGCGTTTTGAGCATCTGCAAACATTTCATCTACATTGTCATAATAGAACACTTCACCACATTCTACTTCTGCAATGGCTTCATCAAATGCTCTGCTATATCTGATATAAAAAACTCTTGACTTCACTATGGTTCTGCATTATATTTTCTTTAGAAGGTCTCCATTAACCTGCGGTTTCAATCCGTAAAGAGATGAAGATTAAAGACAGGCTGCTTGGTTTCAGGCAGCCTTAATTTTTTTTTTGGCGCAAATGTTTTCACTGAAGAAAACTTGAAGTTCATAACAATCAATCAAGATTACTTAAAATATCTTCACAGTTTCTGCGGTGAAGTTTATTACAAGCCAACAGGTTATGAAACGAAACTATATATCGGAATTCTTGTTCAAGAAAATAATGTAGAATATGTTATTCCCCTTTCTTCGGCAAAGGAAAAACACAAGACATGGAAGAATGTTGATGTAGACCGATTCTTAATTTTTGAAAATTGCGATAAACCTGAGTTAGGATCAAAAGATATTTATGTTCAAAATTCGGACGGAACTTTCAAACATATTCTTTCCGTAATGGACTTGAAGAAAATGATTCCTATAAAGCAAGGCTTGTATACGGAAGTTAATTTAAATCCTGCCGATAATGATACAAAAGCTGATAAAAAATACAAAGTTCTCTTGAATATTGAGTACACATTTTGTCTTAAGATTATGAATTCTATAATTCAGAAAGCAAGTAAATTGTATGAAAAACAGATGACCACGAAAAAGATTGTAAAGTTTTGCTGTGATTTTAAATTGCTTGAAGAAAAGTGTCGAGAGTACAAAAGTAAATAGCAAATTGCGCCAGCAATTTACCTATCGTCGGGGCGTTGGTCGCATGCAAGCGTGCTTACTGAGTTTGCAAGCAAACTCGCGGGAATTATATTGGGGATTTTAAGGGGCTAAACAGCGAAGCTGTTTTACCCCTTAGGAGAAGGGGTAGCGGAAGACCGCAAAGCTGGCTGGAGCGAGGGGAAGGCTTTCCCCCTCATCATTATTGAAGATCTCGGCTTTACTTTAATTGGAACTCAGGGAACTGCAGACTTCTACAATTCAAACGGCATTAAATGCGACCTGGTAAACAAAATTGGCGCCGGCCGCCCAGATGTTGTGGACTTAATTGCGGGTTGATAATGCTTTAGAAACCCGCAAAACGGCTGAGTCAAGGCTTTAAGCGAAGCGTGCCTTGATCTGTCGTATTATGAACAAGGAAGTTTGTTTAGTAATCAACACACCAAAAGCTAAACGCAACTACGCCGAAGACCGTAAGACAATCCGCAAGGCTTGTTTGAAGTACAAGGTTTCTTACATTACTACACTTGCACGGGCATTGGCTGCAGTAAAAGGTATTGAAGCTGTTAAGAATGGTAATGGTGGAGAAGGTGGAGTTCGTTCACTCCAAGAGTACCATTCATTAATAAAATAAAACAAACGGATTTGGAAAGGTCTAACGACCTTTCCTTTTTTTTGTGCTTGTGACGACAATTTGTGTGGTGGTTGAGCCTGTCGAAACCCCTTTAAATAATGAAAAGCCAGTTCTAACTTTTGTTGGGGCTGGCCTTTTTTTTGCTATGAAAAACTCCCCACATTTCAAATTGATTCCCCTAAAATCCTAAACTATACTTAAGATAGTTCCGGGACAAATGCTGCCCATAAAAAAATTATGGGCACAAAAAGGAGAATCACTATGGAAAAAGAATTTTATACTATTAATGAATTGGCTCTTATTTCCGGCTTTACCACTCGATCTTTGAGAAATTTTATAAGTATGGGGCACCTGAATGGTGAAAAAATTGACGGAATCTGGCAGTTTACATCCCAAGAAATTGAAGCCTTCCTTTCTAATCCAAATGTTGCACCTGGAATAAAATCTAAGGCTAACGCTTTGGTTTATGATTTTCTTGCAGACAATGAAAAGAAAAGTAATCAAATCTGTTCAATTTTGGATTATGTGATGGATGATGATGAGGCC
>JAIKYZ010000005.1 GCA_024682655.1 Treponema sp. | reverse complement strand
ATGTAAACTCTGTAACCACTTGGCATTTGGGAATCTCTAGCGGCATCCATTCCAAGAACAATACACTGATTTCCAAAAATTCTGGCACCTTCTGTAATCAAAGAAGGATTTTTTACGGCCTGACTGTTTAATGATACTTTTTCTGCTCCTGCTAAAATTGTAGAGCGGATATCTTCAATTGTTCCAATTCCTCCACCAACGCAGAAAGGAATAAAAACCTGCTGGGCAACTCTGGAAATCAAATCCAAAATTGGACCTCTGCCTTGAGTTGAAGCCATAATATCGTAGAAAACTAATTCATCTACTCCCTGTTGATAATAAGCGGCTGCCATTTCTACAGGATCACCAATATCTATATTATTCTGGAACTTTACACCTTTTGTTGTTCTTCCGTTTTTTACATCAAGACAAACTATGATTCTCTTTTTTAACATTGATTTCTCCTTACTTACAGAAATTTTCCAGAATCTTAAGGCCTGGTTTACCTGATTTTTCAGGATGGAACTGGCAGGCATAAAGATTTCCCTTTTGAATTACAGCAGGGACTTTTATTCCATATTCTGCGTAAGCTTTTACGACTGAATTATCTTGAGGACAAATAACATAAGAATGAACAAAATAAAAATCAGAATTATCTGGGACGTCTTTTAAAATCGGACATTCTCCATTGTCTTTTATAAGATTGTTGAATCCAATTTGAGGAACTTTATAGGCTTGATTTTGAAGAGATTTATCGATTGTGTAGAAATGCTGGATTTTTCCGGGAATAAAACCAAGACAATCACTTGAACCTTCTTCTGACCAGTCAAAAATAATCTGAGAGCCCAGACAGATTCCAAGAAGAGGCTTGTCTTTTGAAACCCAGTCTTTTAGAAAGGAATCTAATTTTCGGTCTTTTAATTCTTTCATGGCGTAAGCGGCATCACCAACCCCGGGGAATATCAACTTATCGCAATTTTTTAATTCATCAGGATTTCCGGATCTTATGTATTCAATTTTAAGGCTCTTTAAAGCTCTTTCTACACTGGTAATATTTCCAGCATTGTAATCAACAATTCCTATCATGCGATTAATTTACCAAAGTAGGCCATTTAATTCAATAAAAGTAGAAAATTTCTAAAAAATTCTTCAAAAAATTGATAAAAAAATTCTTTTGGGGCAATTAAATAGGTATGGATGAAAACAAATTTGATCTTGATCCAGAGGAACTCTATTCGGAGGATTTGATTTCTCGACTCGCCTTTGAGAAATTTGGAATTAAATATATTTTTCCTTGGCAGAGGTTGGTGGTATCGAATATTTTAGAGGCAATTGAGTATCATTCTTTGATTGGGCAATTGGATGAAGTTGGCCGGAAAAAGTTTGTGGCTGAAAATTCTGATTCCTTTTGTTTGGGCAGGCAGATTGTTTTACTTCCGACGGGGGCTGGAAAATCTTTGTGTTTCCAGTTGCCGGCTTTGGTTTTGGATGGACCTACACTTGTGATTTATCCACTCTTGGCCTTGATGACGGATCAGCAGAGAAGAATGGAAGAGGGAAGTTTAAGAAGTGTTTTGTTTCGTGGTGGTCAGTCTAGGGAAGAAAGAAATTCGAATTTTGGGAAGTTGAAAAGTGGACAGGCTAAGATTATTCTGGCTAATCCTGAGGTTCTTGAAAGTGAAGATCTTTTGGAAGAATTGAAAACTGTTGGAATAAAGCATATTGCCATTGATGAAGCTCACTGTGTTTCTGAATGGGGAAGGACCTTTAGGAAAAGTTATTTGAGTTTGGGAAAGGTGATAAAAAAACTTGATCCTCCGGTGATTACTGCTTTTACGGCGACGGCTTCGCCTGAAGTTTTGGCAAATGTAGCGGAAATCTTGTTTGATGGAGAAGCTCATATTGTTAGAAGCGAAAGTGACAGACGTAATATTATTTACTATGTAACTAAAGCGGCTAGTAAGAAAAAGGAAGCTTTGAGATTGGTGAAGACAGAATTGCATCCCATGATAATATTTTGCGGTACAAGAAATAAAGCTGAAGATATGGCTCGCGAAATTAATATGTGTTATGGAGATGGCTCGGCTTTGTTTTATCATGCTGGATTGGAGAAAGAAGAGAAGGATTTTGTTGAACACTGGTTTTATGAATCAAAAGACGGGGTTTTGTGTGCGACTTGCGCGTATGGAATGGGCGTAGATAAGAAGGATATTAAGACTGTAGTTCATCTGGAAGTTTCGGCCACGGCAGAGGCTTACATTCAAGAAGCTGGAAGAGGCGGGCGCGATGGCAGTATTGCTAAAGCGATTTTGATTTGGAGTCCAAAGGATTCACTCAATTTTTCGGCCTTTAAAGCTGATTCGAGGGAAACGGCTCTTAAGAATTTTGCTGAGACAGAAGATTGTAGGAGACAGGTTCTACTGGATGCACTTGGTGCTGAACAGGCGGTTTGTAGTGGGTGTGATTTGTGTGATGCGAAAAAGCAGAGAAATGAATTAAAGAGTAAATGGGAGTCTTATCCGGTAAAGGTTTTTAGATCTTTGGGTTATAAACATGATTTGTATAATTTAAAGAAAAAAAATCCTCTGGTGGATTATGAATATGCTTTGAAACTGATAAAAAATCACAGGAATTATTTTACTCAGGAAAGTCTGGAATCTGAACTGATGAAAAAAATGAACGGAGAATCCAGGAAATTTTGTGGGAAAAATATTTGGAATCACTCGGACTTGGCAGATCTGCTTTCTCAATTAAAAGAAAAAGCTTTAATTCTTGAAAGGGGTTTTTTGTGGAAAAATAAGCTTACAATCAATAAAAGAGTAAAATATTAGTCCTTTATTTAAGCGTCTTTTTCACTCATGTCTACTCTTGGTTCTGAAGGTTCCTGTTTTTCTGGTGCAGGCGCTGCTGCTGGCTTTTTTATTTTAGGAGCTTTATGTTTTTTTGAATAATTTACAATAAAATTTGCAAAGGTAATGACTAAAATCATTGCAATTGTAGTACCAATCACCTTTGGGTCCTTTAATACTTTAAAGATTATAGGAATCATTTCACTCATTTTCATATTATCTTTATCGGAAAATTGTAAAAAAAATATAGTCCTATAAATATGATAATATTTTCTACTTTTGTTAGCTTTTTAAATGGCCGAAAATTAAAAAAATATCAGGTATTTGATTTTAAGGAATGTTTAAATTGAATGGCTAAAATATCGCCATTCAATTTAACTTAGAGTTTCTTGCGAAACTCTTATATTGCGAATCAAATATCCTCGGTTGTTGAAACAACCTGCGGTATTTGATTTTAAGGAAGGTATTTATGAAAAGAATAATTTTACTTGTTTGTCTTTTAGTTACTTTTCTTCCTGCTTTTGCAAAAGATAAGGGAGTTCTTTTTGAATTCCGCCAGAAAAAAGGTGATTCTTCGGTTCATGTTTCGACAATTGAAGAAGAAGCCTATCTAAACGGATTTTTAAATAATCGGGCAGAAATTGTAAACAGAGTTTCTACCACAGTCCTTGAAAATCAAAAAGATGGTTCTGCAAAACTTCACACTGAATATATGACCACAGAAAATTATTTAATGAATCAGTCCGGTCGTCATCTTTCCTGGGGCGAAGACGATTCTGTAAATATTTATCGTAAAAAAACGGGAGAACTCTACGATTCGGATAATGATTTTTTACCTACCGTTAGGGGCGTTCCTGTTTTTCCGGGAAAAGCTGTTCAAATTGGAGAAACTTGGACTGCCGAAGGAATGGAAGTTCATGATTTGAGAAAACTCTTTAATATGGAAGAGGCGGTTACAATTCCTTTTGTAGCAAAATATAAATATTCTTACGACGAAGAAGTGGACGGCCAGCTTTTAAATGTAATTGAATGTTCTTATGAATTTTACCAGGAATACGCAAGAAAGCCTTCTTCTAAATCAACTTTTGCAGGAACTATGGGCTTTGCAAAACAAATGATTTACTGGAATGCTAAAAAAGGTGATTTGGATCACTATACCGAAGAGTTTCAGATTAGATTATTGGATATCTACGGTAATTCTTATGAATTTACCAGTCAGGCTCATGGAGAAGTAATTGAATACAAGTCAATTAATGATGATGACAATTTAAAGAAGATTCAAAAATCTGTTGATAAAATGAATCTGGATAATATTTCGGTAAAAAGTGGAGAAAAAGGTCTTACAATTTCTTTGGATAATATTCAGTTTGAAGCTGATTCTGATAAATTATTGGAAAGTGAAAAAATCAAACTGCAGAAAATTGGTGAAATCTTGAAGGAATTTTCCAATGACCTTTTAATTACCGGCCATACCGCTTTACGTGGTTCTGCAAATGCCAGACAAATACTTTCGGAAGAAAGAGCCGAGGCTGTTGCTTCTTACCTTGAAGAATTGGGTGTAAGAGACCAGTATCATATTTTTATTCAGGGGAAGGGTGGAAAAGAACCCGTTGCTTCTAATGATACTGAGGAAGGCAGAAGTAAAAACCGCCGTGTAGAAATTACAATTATGGACTAAAAAAAATGATTGAAAGTATAAAAAATTTTTTTGATTCCCAGCAGTCTCTTCTATTTTTTTCTTTGGCTCTTATTTTTTTTATTCTCTTAATTGTCCAGAAAATTGCTTTTATAAAAAAAAGTCGTAATCTTCGTAAAGATGCAATTAAAAGATCTAAAGCCGTAATTGGTGGTCAGGTTGCTGAACAAATTGCTCCCTTATTGCCAGATTTTCCAAGTCCTATTGCCGATGCAAGATTTATTGGAAAACCCATTGATTTTATTGCCTTTCCGGGGCTGGAAGAATCTAACAAGGTAAAAGAAATTTTATTGATTGAAGTAAAAACCGGGTCTTCTGCCTTAAGCGAAAGGGAAAAAGAAGTTCGCCGGGCCGTAGAAGAAGGGCGGGTGAAATATAAAGAATACAGAATTTAATAATTTTGCTTCTGTTAAAAAAATCAGGCTGTCTAAGAATGACAATTTTTGAAAGTTACTTCAATTTTGTCAATTTTTAGACAGCCTTTTTTTTATTCCCTTAAAGTCTGGGAATTTTTATTAGTCAGAAGTAAAGCGGATGTTCTGCCAAAGTTCATTGTATTTGTCTAAGCCTTCAGCAATATCCATTTTAAGCTGACAATTGTCCATCTGTTTTGCATCGTAGAGTGGAGTTGTTGTCATATACTGTTCTGCTTCTGGAACGATGTAACATGGGAAATTAAAGAAATCCAGGAACATTGCATAATTTTTTGGTTCAAGAATATAATTGATGAATTCAAGGGCCAAATCATAATGTTTTGAATCTTTTAAGATCATCATGCTGTCTACATAAGAAGGACCGCCATTTTCTGGAATCCAGAAATCAATTGTTTCTTCCCACTTATCCTGTGGAACTTCGCCATAAACAACTTCTGCGTAACCCTGACAAAGCCAGAAATCTCCACTGGCAAAATTCTTTCCAAAACCTTCTGCATCGAATTTTACAAGATTTGGTTTCCAGTCATTTATAACAATGTCTGCTGCGGCTTTTAATTCACTGTCATCCAAAGAATTTACAGAGTTTCCATTCATTACAAGTGCATCGCCCATAACTTCGCGCATATCATCCATCATTGTTGCGTGATCGCGGAATCTTGTGTCTGCAAAAATATTCCATGAGCGGTCATAATCCCAGTCTACCTTTGTCTTATTTACACTAATTCCTGCTGCACCATAATAATATGGAACTGCATATTCCATGTTTGGATCATAAACTGTTTTTTCCAACATTTTTGGATTTACATATTTACTGTTTGGAATTTTTGAAAGGTCTAATTTACGTACCATTCCCTGTGAGATCATAATTGAAGCATAATCTTGAGAAGGAAAAACGATATCGTATCCTTTAGCACCGGCCCTGAGCTTAGAGTACATTTCTTCATTAGAAGCGTAGTTATCAATCTTAACTTTTACACCAAAATCTTTTTCAAAATTGGCAACTACATCTTCTGGAGTGTAATAAGTCCAGTTGTAAAGATACAATGTCTTATCATCTTCTTCTTTACAAGAGATAAGACCCATTGCAGATGCAACCATTGCAACTGCTAAAACAATTTTTGTGGAAAGCTTTTTCATTAAAGTTTCCTCCAAATAAAAAGTTTTACCACGGCTCTTTCTTGAGAAACCTTAACCGTGGATTTTTACCGTCAAGGACGGGGATTTGCATTAGATTATCGTGAAGCGGCAAAGGATTTCAAGCCATTGCGGAGAATTATTGTAATAATACAAATAATTATTATCAAAACAAAAGATAAAGCGTTAATGACAGGGCTTACACCAAAACGAATCATAGAATAAACGTAAATTGGCAAAGTTGTACTTCCAGGTCCACTAACTAAAGAGGTAATTACATAGTCTTCCATAGACATTGTAACACTCATCATAAAACCTGAAAGAATACCTGGCATAATTGCAGGAATAATTACTTTAAATAAAGTTTGAATTTCTGTTGCACCTAAATCATGACTTGCTTCAATTATGGAGTAATCAAATTCATCAACTCTGGCACTTACCATAAGATAAACAAAGGGTAAACAGAAAGTTGTATGTGCAATAAAAATTGTAAATAAACCAAGGGATAATTTTACTCCACTAAAAAATATAAGCATGGAAACACCCATGATTACTTCTGGAAGAACCATTGGTAAAAAGCTGATTGTCTGAATGTAATTTTTTCCCCGGAATTTATACCAGCTGATTCCAATTGCGGCCAGAGTTCCTAAAAGGGTTGCAACCAGAGAAGAAGAAATTGCAACAATTACAGTGTTGAGCAGGGCCTGCCAGAGGGGTAAAGAATCCAAAACTAATTTTTCATACCAGATAAAAGAAAATCCTGTAAAGTTTGTATCTTTTGATTCATTGAAAGAAAAGAAAACTACTACAAATAATGGTATGAATAAAAAGAATATTGTTGCCCACAAAATAAAGGTAGACATAGAAAAGTGATTGCGTTTTTTCCAGTTACGTTTAGCATGGCGGGCATTTTCGCTGTTTTTTGCCTTATGTGTAAATATTCTGTAAGGATTTTTAAGAATAGTTTTCATTATTTTACAGCTCCTTTATCACCTAAGTTTAATGTGGAAGCAATTGTTGGTCCTGAAATTCCACTATCTTCCTTATTTGAAGATTTTTTGAGGTTTGCTTCTTTTCTACTTGATGTCAACATCCACAAAATTGCAAGCATACTGATTGCTGTAAGTACAAGACTGAAGGCAGAAGCCAAAGGCCAGTTTCTTACTTTCTGTACCTGATCAACAATAATATTTCCAATCATGTAACTGTCTTTTCCACCAACTAATTGAGGAACTGTATAATTACCAAAAATTGGTATAAATGTAAAAATTAATGCCGAAATAATTCCACTTTTTATTCCAGGTAATAAAACCTGAAGCATAGACTGAGCTTTTGTGGCACCTAAATCTCGGCTTGCTTCCAAAAGACTGAAATCAAATCTGTCTACGGCTGTAAAAATTGGTAAAATTCCATAAGGTAAGTACATATAAATACTTACAAGAATTACAGCCCCCTGAGTAAACATAAATTTTGCAGGCTGGAATTGAGCATCTGGATTTCCAAAGCCCATCTTATGGAAGAGATTAAAAAATAATCTTCCAATTTCGTTGATAATTCCGTTGTCGCCTAAAATTGTCATCCAGGCAAAGATTCTTATAAGGCTGTTTGTTAAAAATGGAATGATTACAAGAATTAAAAATAAAGTCTGGTGTTTACTTCTTGCCATTGCATAACCGCAGGGCAGGGAGATTAAAATTGTAATCAAGGTGGAAATTACAGTAATCCACAGGGTTCTTATAAAAATCTTTCCGTAAGCAGGCGATAACATCTGCTGGTAAGCTTTAAGGGTAAATTCTCTTACAACGCCACCATAAACATCCCTTTTCATAAATGAATAGCAAACGATGATTATGATTGGAACAATAAAGAATACTGTAAACCAAAATCCCATTGGCCATGCATAAGCCGGTCCTGGGTTAGTTTTTTTATATTTTGCAGCATGAGCTTTTGCTGCAAGTTTTAATTGAAAGCTTTTCCTTTCTTTTTTAGTCTCTTTTTCCATTACAAGATTCCTATGAAACTTTTATACACTACTTGTTGATATCTTCAACGATGTAGCCATCATTAGCGGACCAGGAAATATAAACAGTGTCTTTCCACTGAATCTCTGGACCATCATCAAGATAGTTTGTGTGCTGCTTGAAAACTTTTACAATTGTGCCATTTTCAAGGCGTACATAGAATTTTGACTGGAAGCCTGTATAAACAGGTTCTTCAACAATTCCCTTAAATACGTTGATGTCTAAACGGCCATTAACGTTAGGAATATCTGTTGTAATACGGATTTTTTCAGGTCTGATTGTAAATGCAATCTTCTGGCCTGGATTTGTAGGCTCATAATCTGTTACAAGAATATTTTTATCTGCTTCTTTTGTTGCCTGAGTATCCCCTGGAAGAGGAGTTTGAATGCCTAAAGCAGGTGTATTCAAAGTAACATTATA
Organism: Treponema sp.; assembly: GCA_024682655.1. Classification (GTDB taxonomy): domain Bacteria; phylum Spirochaetota; class Spirochaetia; order Treponematales; family Treponemataceae; genus Treponema_D. The sequence continues at coordinate 11,441 of JAIKYZ010000005.1, read as the reverse complement.
TTCTGTTCCTGTTTTTCCTTCGTAAGGAGAACAATTTACTACTGTTGATTCAAAGAGATTAGTTTCTCCAATAAACTGTGCAACAAATTGAGTTGCTGGGCTTTCGTAAATTTCAAATGGAGTTCCAACCTGAAGTACGTGTCCACTGTTCATTACGGCAATTCTATCTGAAACAGCAAGAGCTTCACTCTGGTCATGAGTTACATAAATAAAGGTAATTCCAATCTTATCGTGAAGGGCATCCAAATCCAAAAGAAGATTTGCACGCAACTTTGCATCAAGAGCCGACAATGGTTCATCCAGAAGTAAAACTTTTGGTTCATTGATGAGGGCACGGGCAATAGCAACTCTCTGTTTTTGTCCACCAGAAAGCTGATTAGGTTTTTTGTTAATGTGCTGATCCAACTGTACCAAATGAACATATTCACGAACTTTTTTATCGATTTCTTCTTTTGGTAATTTGCGGAGTTTTAATGGAAATGCTACGTTATCATACACTGTTAAATGTGGAAACAAAGCATAAGTCTGAAATACAGTGTTTGAGTGTCTCTTATTTGGTGGGAGAGGAATAACATCTTTGTCATCAAATAAAACAACACCATCATCAGGAAATTCAAATCCTGCAATGATTCTAAGAAGAGTAGTTTTTCCACATCCTGAAGGTCCAAGGAGTGAGAAAAATTCACCAGGCTTGATTACAATGTTAATGTCATTTAATGCAACAAAATCGCCAAACTTTTTTGATACGTGATCAATGGTAACCTGACTTCCTTTCAATTCAAGCAACCTCTTTACCTAAAAAAAATCACCGCCCATGCGAGCAGTGTCAAAAAATTATTTTATTCTGTAAGTCATAAAATGCTATATATCGGGCTTTGTGTCAATATAAAATTTTAAAAAAATAAAAAAATCAAAAGTATTTCAAAGAATATGCCGATAATAGTTGAGTAATAATATATACTGAAAAAAAGGGTATAAAATATGTCTGAAAAGAAATTTATTGCAAGAAATTTTGTCCCAAAAGCTTATTATAAAATCTTTGACTGGGAATCTTATGAGCCTGGCCAGGAATACGAAAAGCTTGAAGGTCCTTATATCGAAAAAAATCCCCAGTCAAAGATTATTTCTGATCAGGATTTAAATAAACTTAAGAGTGAATTAAGAAAAAATCAGAAAGTTAATTCCAGAAAGGAAGTTTTATCAAGAAGGGAAGAATCTTCTATAGCTAAATCAAATAAAAGTGCAAATAAAAATACTTCAGACAGAGATTTATACGCAGACTTTATAAAAGAGGAAAAGAAAAGTAAAAAGACCCCGGAAAAATCTCTTATTCTGGGATTAACCGGAGACAGAGTAAAACTTTATCATTCTATTGGTGCTAAACTTATTGGAATTATTTCTTTACTCATGTGTATTGCAACAATGTTGATTACAGTCCTGGTTTCTTATTTTATTTCTGCAGATACAAGAGTTAATGCCGAGGAAAATAATCTTACAATCAACAGTCGAACCGCCGCCGACACAGAAAATCGTTTAAACTCTGTAGTTTCTTCTGTTGGAATGTTTATAGATTTATTGGAAAACGATTCTGATAACGTAAATGAGCAAAAAAGAAGTGCAGCCCTGTTTTTTGAAAGAAATTCGGATATTGTATCGGTAATTTTGCCAGAAAGTGAAAGAATCTTCTATAATAATAAGTTTTTTGTGAGTCACGAAATTAACGCTTTTGAAGTTCCTTATACTTTTTTGTCTTATGAAGAAGAAAATCTGGCTATGGCTAGAAATGGTGATTTTATAATGGATAACGTTTCTGCTATTTTTGGAAGCCCTGTAATTGCCATGGCCTTTCCAATTTATTCTTCTACTACAGATAATTATATTTTAGTTGCCTATTCCTGCGAAGCCTTAACCGATTCTTATTCTTCTGGTTCTATTAATATGTCTTTCCTTGTAAATAAAAATGGTCAGCTGCTTATTCACCCTGATTATGATCTTACAATGGAAGGGGCAGATTATTCTTCAAATCCAATAGTTAAAAATATGAATTCCAGCAAGGTTGATAACAGTCAGATGAATTATCAGATTGACGGACAGGAATTTATTGGAGCCTACAGAAAACTTGATACAGGTGATGGTGGAGTAATTACTTTAGTTCAGATGGCGGTTGTTCTTGAAGCCGTAAATGCCACTACCCGAAGAAATATTTATCTTACAATGGCAATTTTATTTGTTTCAATTCTGGTAATTTACTTCTTTGCAAAAACCCTAAGTCATCCACTTAAAAAACTTACTGATGTTACAAATGAAATCAATAAGGGGAATTTTAATACTGAACTTTTAAATGAATTGAATTTAAATCGTAAAGATGAAATTGGTATTCTGGTAAAGAGTACAAAAAATGAACAGAATATTTTAAATACCTTTACCAAGATGACTAATAAAGGCGTAACTCAGGCAATTATCAAAAAGACAATTGATTTTGATCCCCACTTAAAAGATATTACAATCTTCTTTAGTGATATTCGTGGTTTTACCGCAATTTCCGATGGTTTTAAAAATCGCTTTGGTGAAAAATCTGCCGGGGAAATTATTGGCTTTTTAAATGATTATATGAGTCGTATGGTAAACTGTATTAAAATCACCGGAGGTAATGTAGATAAATTCGAAGGTGATGCAATTATGGCCTGCTGGGGTGTTTTACGTGACGACAGTCTTGCTTTTGAATCTATGGAAGAAGGAAGTCCAGAATACCAGGTATTAAAATCTATTCACGATAAACACGTTGCCGAAGACGCTTTGAGTGCAATTAAGGCCACTGTTGCAATGCGTTATTCTCTGGCCAAATATAATAAAGATGCAGAAATCTTTACTAAGGCTCATGAAAAAGAACCTTTGGCAAAATACAAACCTCATATTAGAATTGGAAGTGGTTTGAATAGTGGTCGTGCTACGGTAGGATTTATGGGTTCAGAAGATAAGATGGAATTTACTTCGATTGGAGATGCCGTAAACCTTGCCAGCCGTACAGAAGCTTCTAATAAACCTTGTGGAACAGATATTTTAATTACAGAAGACACTTATAATCTTCTGAAAATGAATTATATTCGCTGTCAGGAAAATAATTTTTCTATTAAACCTGAATATGCAAATGATGAAGTAATTGTTGAAATTATTCCTGTTACTTTTGAAGTAAAAGGAAAGGGTAAACAACATTTTTATGGCGTAGTTAATATGCCACGTTTTAATATTGAAGAATTCTTTAAAAAAGGTGATCCAGACTTTGTGATTGATAAAGATTGTGTTAATGTAATTGGGCCAAGAGGTCCTAAAACTTTACATGAAGTCAGGACTCTACTTGGAATAGCAGAACCTGATTTTGGAGGCGTAAATCTTGATGAAGAAGAAAACAAAATCAAAATTCAAACTCCATGATCTGCTTTTTAGTCTTCTTTGTATTGGTATAAGTGCCTTTTTTATTTTTCTCTTTTGGAAAGATTTAAATTTATCTAGTACAAGAAATGATATAAATCAAATAGCAAGTATCTCATTTAAACATAAAATTGCTCAGCGAAAATTTAGTGACAGGGTAGTTTGGGAACGGTTACAGCAACATTCTCCTTTGTACAATAACGATACTATTCGTACAGCAGATTTATCAGATGCCAGAATTACTTTTATTGACCAAACCAATCTTGAATTACACGAAAATACCATGATTCAGATTTCCTATTCTGACAAAAAAGGTTTAAAACTTAGTGTTGGTGGTGGAGATGTAATTATTGATGCCTCAAAATCTGATCATAATGTTGAATTAAATTTTGCCAATGGGTCTGTAAATCTTGCGGCAGGTTCTAAAATGTCTGCCAAAAGTGATTCGGAAAGTGGAGAAGCAAATTTTCAGATTCATTCGGGAAGTGGTTCTGTAATAAATGAAGATGGAAGCAGTCAGTTAATAGAAAGCGGCCAGTCTGCAAAGATTTTTTCAGACGGTAAAATGAAAAAAGGTGGAATTACCGTTACTTCTATTTCTTCTGATGTCAGAGTATTGAATTTTGAAGGGGAACCTGTTCCTGTTCATCTTGAATGGAATGCTTCAGAAGAATTAGCAGAAGCGGAAATTATAATTGAAACTTCCAGAAGTAAAGATTTTAGCACAATAGAAAAAACTTATACTTCGGTTGGATCTTCTCAATTGGATTTACCTGCTGATGATGGAGTTTTGTACTGGAGAATTTATGCAAAGGAAGATAAAGATGAGCCTGTAGAAGGTAAAGTTAGGGTAGAAGAAGTTTCTCCAATTTCTGTTATGTCACCAACTAACGGGGCAATTTTTAAATATAGAAGTCAATTACCAAAAATCAATTTTAGATGGGAAGGTAATGATTATGCTGACCATTATAAAATTGAAGTTTCGGATTCCATCGATTTTGAAGAAAAACTTTATGACCAGGATATATCTACAGAAAATCTTAATATAAATGAATTTGCCCGAGGAAATTATTACTGGCGAGTTGTGCCTTATTACAATGTTAATGAAATAGGTTATGGAGACACCAGTCCGGTTATGCAATTCTCGGTTGAACAAAAAGAGAAGGCTGAGGCTCCAGAATTAACAGTTCCTGCAGACGGTGAAACTTTACTTTATACAAATCAGGATTTTGAATCTTTATTCCTCTGGAAATCAGAAATTGATAAGGCAGAATATGAACTTATTATTTCTAAAGATTCAGATTTTAATCAGGTAATATTTACAGATAAGACAGATTCTAAGAGAGTCCTGGAAAAATTTAATACTGAATTGTTTGCCGATGGGGATTATTATTGGAAAGTTGTCCGTAATTCAGAAGAAGAAAATCAGGCAAGTCAATCTCAGGTTCATAAATTTACGGTTGCAAAATATATTCCCGAAAAGACTCGTTTGCTTTATCCTCTTAATGATTACAGTATAGAAGTCGAAAAGTTACCTCTTTTGGAATTTTTATGGAGATTTGGAGACCAGCAAAAATATTCGGAAAATGATTGTGTCCTGCAGTTGAGTAAATCAAAAGACTTTACAACTGATGTTAAGGAATTTAAGACTAAAAAGAATCAAATGAAAAATCTAAAGACTCAGGAAGGAACTTATTACTGGCGCGTGGGTCTTTTTGATATAGTCAGTCAGGAATATAACTATACAGACTCCAGAACTTTAAATATTTTGGGGCCTTTAGATTTAGCTCAAATTACTTATCCGGCAAAGGACGAGACTTTAATTCTTGGCGAAAATTCTTCTATCAATATCAAATGGAATCCTGTTTACGGGGCAGATTATTATTCTGTAAAAGTTCTTGATGACCAGAATAGAGTTATATGGGAAGAGCCCGAAGTTACCTCTACAAACGTAAATTATAAGGAATATTCAAAAAATAAGGGAAGTCATTATAAAATTTCTGTTCAGCCTTATTCCTACCAGAGTGAATTATCGCCTGCCCGAAGTGGAAAAATTTCTCTGCAAGATTTTAATGTCCGCTCTCCAAGTCCAGTAATTTTGGGCAGTCCTGAAAATGGTCAGTATTTTGATGGACTTAGCGCTTTAAGACAGCCAATTTCTCTTACCTGGCTTAGCGGAGAAGATAAAGCTGAATATTCTCAGTTGATTTTAAGAAAGATTTTACCTAGCGGAAATACAAAGATTGTAGAAAAAATCGAAAACCCTGGAAAAACTGTTTCTTTTGAAAGATTGACTGCGGGAACTTATGAATGGACTGTTAAGGCAAGTACAAGTGATGGAATTTCTTTGGATGCCCAGGACTATAAATCCTTTGTTGTAGGAAAAGTTGCAGAATTAGACAGACCTAATTTACTTGAGCCAGAAAATAAATTGCTTATGGGACCTGAATATCTTAAAGCCCATAGAGTTTTAACTTTTGCCTGGGATAAAGTTTCCGGCGCAAATGATTATGTTTTTGTTTTATATCAAAAAACTCCTGAGGGCCTAAAAAAGATTTACAGTCAGGATACAGGCCGCTCTACAAGTGTAAAATTCCGTAATTTAAAAATACTTGATGTAGGTGAATTTGAATGGCAGGTAATTGCTTATTCTTATGCCAAAGACGGATTTGAAGAACAGCACAGTAAAGTTGCAGTTGGAAATTTCTCTATTGAATTTAATAAACCTCAAAAAATAAAGACAAAAGATCCGGGAAGGTTGTATGCAGAGTAAAAAAATATTTGGCTTACATATAATTTTCCTCATTTTACTTTTGCTTAGGCCTTCTTTGTATGGTCAGGAAAAGGAATTTAGTCAGACTTTAGCCTGGGAAGAAGATCCAAATGCTTTTTCTTATAGAATTGAAATTCAAAATCTAAAAGACAATAGTCTGCAAAAATATGAAACAAGTGATTCTTCTATAAAATTAAATCTTCAACCGGGTGAATACAAATATAAAATCTATGCTTTAGATTTTCTTGGCAGGGATGCGGCCGAAAGTGACTGGCAGAATATTAGGGTAATTAAAGCCTTAAAACCTGTTATTGAAGATTTACCGGCAAATCTTTTAGTTGCAGAAGAAGAAAAAGTTAATTTTTCTGTCCCGGTGGATGTTTCAAGTATTACAGAAGAAAGCTCTGTCCTAATCATAAATACAAGAACAAAAGAAGAAATTAAAGGTTCTCTTGAATTTATTTCTAGGGGCGACCAGATTATTGCTTCTAATGCTATATTCCCTCAAGTTTCAGAAGGTAACTGGGTTATTAAAATTACAAATCCAAGTGGACTCACGACTCAAAGTGAAGAAATACAAGTTACAAAAACAGTAGAAGAAGCCTTTGTTATTGCAGATGAAAATCCAGAAAAGAGATTGTCTGAAAATCTTCTGGCCTTAAAAGCAGCTAAAGAAGAAGAGGCCCGCCTTGCTCAAGAAAAAGCTTTGGAAGAAGAAAGATTAAAGGCTGAAAAACTTGCTCAAGAGGAAGAAGCCCGTCTTGCTCAAGAAAAACTTTTAGAAGAAGAAAGATTAAAGGCTGAAAAACTTGCTCAAGAGGAAGAAACCCGCCTGGCTCAAGAAAAACTTTTGGAAGAAGTAAAATTAAAAGCCGAAAAACTTGCTCAAGAAGAAGCTGCCCGCCTGGAAGAAGAAAAATTGGCTAAAGAAAAAGAAGAACTTGCCAGGGCTCAAGAAATAAGTAAAGCCCAGGAAAAGAAGCTGATGGAAGAAAAAATTGCTCAGGCAAAAGAAGCTATTGAAAGAATCCAAGAAAAAGAAGACTCTCGTTTAGAAGAAGAAAGAATTGCCCAGGAAGAAAAGGCCCGGGAAGAAGCAGAAGCGGCCAGAAGAGCAGAAGAAGAAAGATTGGAAAGAGAAGCCCGGGAAGCCCAGAAAAAACTTGCCCAGGAAACTCTGTATGCAATTAGAAATAAAACTTACCACGATATAAATTTTATGGCAGGAGCGGCCGCCTTTTTCCCATTGTATGGAAATGCTCTGCTTGATTACAGTGATTTAGCTCAAAAATTAAAGGTTCTTCCTTTTGCACAATTTTCAATTTCCTATTTACCTATTGATTTTGGTCTTAATCGTCTGGGCTTTGAAGTTAACTTTCAGGTTGTTAAAATAAAAACAGAAACAGATTATCTTAAACTTGCTATTCCTTATGTAAGTCCTCACTACAATTTCTATTACCAGCAAAGACTTGTTCAAGACAAACTTTTCCTGGGAATAAGGGCAGGGGCTTCAATTACAATTTTTGGAGTAGAAGTTGAATATAAAGATGATTTAGTAAATAGAAATGATTCCTATGAAGATACTTATTATATCTTCCCTGGGGCTCAGGCAGGTATTTCTTTGATATACCGTCCTGATAAATTTCTGGTTATAGAATTAGGTTGTGAACTGGAACATATTTTTATGCAAAGTTCACAAATGGGACTTTTAAAAGGATTTTTGAATTTGGGTTTAAGAATATAAAAAATAACTCTTAAATATTGGGTTTGGATAAATTGAAAAAAATATTTCAAAAAAGAATTAAAAATGAAATAAAAATAATTTTCTCTTTATTAATGCTTGTTTGTATAGGATTTTTAAATCTTTCCTGTCAGGCTCAATTTATGGGCGATATTATGGGAAGAATTGATGAAATATATTCAAGTAATATTTATTTTTGCCCAAGTATTTCTGATTTAGATACCTATATTTGCGAATCTTATCCAATTGGAGAAGAAATTACCGCTTCGGATTTACCAGTAAGCGAAAATGATTCAAGATTTGACTCTTTTAACCCCGGTTATGATGTTGTTGGCTGGGCCTTTTATTCTTACGGAAGTCTTGTTGACGACAAATTAAAACTTTCTACTGCAAGTATAAATACAGAAGACATTGTTTCTTCGGAAAGTGGTTCAAGTGTTGCAAGTATTAAAATTACAAGTAATCATATTATTCTTACCGCAATTTATTCTGTTGCTGATGATACCCCATACAGCGTAGTTCCCTTTTTGGAAAGTCTGGATCAGGATGGCGGCTATGTTGAAGACGAAGATTACACAGAAGAGTACCAGAAATCTTTTGAAGGTACTACGGGCACAGAACTTAGTCTGGAAGTTATAAATTCTGTAATTTATTTAAATGAGGAAGAAATCCAAATGGAAATTCCAGGTTTTGAAATTGTAGCAAATCAGGATAAAATAGAAGACACAATCAAAGCTGATGGTTCTACGGTTTTACAAGTTAACTTTAACCGAAAGACTGTTACCCTTACTATTGATTCAAATGGTGGAAGCCCATCTACACAAGCTAGTTTGACCGGAAAATTTGGGGCCGCTCTTGAAGTTGATGAAAGTGATTATACAAAAGAAAATTGTGCCTTAGCTGGCTGGACTGTGATTTCTAATGGAGAAACTTCAACTGTAGAAAGCCTTCCAGAAACTTTCCCAAGCTGCGATACAACTTATAAGGCTATCTGGAAATCTTCGGGTCTGGGTGGCTTAGATATAGAGCTTCCTGATGATTATTCAGAATTAGATTTAAACTTAAGCGGTTCTGCTTCAACATCGTCAGACACAATTACAATTTCTATGACTCTGCCTTCTGGATATGTACTTGTTGGCTGGTTTGTAAACGGAAGTGGTCCGAATGATACTACTTCAACAAGTTTGCAATTGTCAAAAGCCGATTATATAGGAAGTAATCAGGTTGTTGTTGTGGTTAGAAAAACTGATTATTCTATTTATTATGCAAATACAATTAACTTTGTTGTAAATGGTCAGGAGGTTACTTTTGAAAACGAGTAAGATTTTTAAGCTTTTTAATTTAATGGCCTCTATTTTGATTTTAACAGTCTTACTGGCTTGTAATATGCAGGCTTCCCAACTTATAGAAGAAAAGAATAATTCTCAGACAGGTGATTTAGAAAAAACTCAATATGTAAAAATATCTTTTGAACTGAAAGAATCTGATGAATCTATTGATAATCTTAATTTTTCCCGGGCAAGAACAATTTTACCAGCAGATTTAGACATTTCCTCTTACACCTTTATCCTTGCCGGAGTAATCGATGATGAATCTTCCTCTTTTGATGGTGCCGAAGATTCTGATTTCCAGTGGGATTCTTATTCCTCTTTCCAAAGTGCAAGTTTAACTCTAAAACCTGGAACTTGGAATTTTACCCTTACAATTAAAAATACTTCTGGTAATCTATATGCTACTTCCCAATTAGAAGATGTGGAATTAACCGTTGAAGACAGCAGTAAAACTTTGACTTTTACAGATCTTACCTATCCAGATTCGGAGGAAAATACAAGGTTTGAAGTTACAGTTTATGTTTTGAGTGGGCTTTTAAAAGATGGAACTGGTCCAGTTCTTTCAGTTGAAGGAATAGGTGTGAGTAATCAAGCAATTAACTATACGACTAGCCCAGAGGGAGAAAAAACTGTAGATGGTAAAATATATGAAGTATATTTTTATAAGGCAGATAATTCTTTTAATCAGGGGCTTTATAAATTAACTTTTACCTTTGATACAGATTCTTCTGATACAACAAGTAGGGTTTTATTTGTTTATCTAGCCGCTGGAAGAAAGAGCGTTGGAGAAGTTTATTTTGATGATTTAAATAAAGAGTATTCTATTCAAATTAATTTAAATGATGGTTTGGATAATTCAATTTATTCTTCTGATAAATTTTCAATTTCAGGTTTTACTTCTACCTACCTGGTGTCTCAAGATGTTACTTTACCAGAGCCAACTTATTCTAATTCTACAGGGGAAGCCGTAACTTTTGGAGGCTGGTATACAAGTACAGATTTTTCAGAAGATAATAAAATTGAAGGTTGGGAAGCGGGCACAATGTCAGACAACATATCTTTATATGCAAGATGGTACGTTCCAATTGAATATTTAGACTACGGTAAAGCTTATTATAGTGGCCAGCCCTATGATGCTGATTCAAATAATGATGATTTACCTCTGGAATATACAATTAATTCTACTTCTGCTATTACAATACCAGAGGCTACTTCCATTTATGATTCAGATTCTACCTATAAAAAAGAAGGGGCAGAAAATAGTGTTACTTTTATTGACTGGACAGATTCTGAAGGCAACACTATATTAAGTAATTCTTCATATATTTTAACTTCAGGGCAAAATCCAACTGCTCCTATAACTTTACGGGCAAAGTGGGGATATGAATATGTTTATGTGGATCCAAGTGCAGAAGAAGATGGCTGTGGTCTTATTCCTTCTGAACCAAAAAAATCTTTTTCTGATGCTTTAAAAATATTAACAATTCAGGATAGTTCAAAAGAATCATCTTATGGTAAAGGTGTTTATGTAATGTCAGAAATTCCTTTAAGCTCTGATGTTAGTGAATTATCAGATGAAGATATTTGTAATTATTTAATTCAAATATATAGATACAAAAATTATTTAGATGGACCTTTATTTAGAATAAATGGAGAAGTAACTTTCCCTGCTATTTATATAAGAGGGGAGTCTAAGACTCTTTCAATGACTGGACAAGAAATAACTTGTGAGGGGCTTAAAGCCACTGCACCTTTAATACAAATTGATGAACCAGGTAAATTAACTTTGTCAACAGGAACTTATTTACAATACAATTATAACGCTAATGACAGTCTGGAAAAATCGGGAGGAGCTATAAATATTTCAGAAGGTGGAGAATTAGTAATATCAAGTAACAGTTCTAATCTATGTACAATTTGTAATAATGCCTCTAAATATGGCGGAGCAATATTGAATAATGGGGGAATAGTTACAATTAATGGTACTACTTTTAGTCAGAATATGTCTGCTATAAGTGGTGGAGCCATATATTCATGTAACGGGGGCCAGATTGAAATAAATGCTTCTCCTATTTCTTTAAATCAGGCAGGCCAAAGCGGTGGTGCTTTTTATATAGAAAACAGTTCTTTTTCTTATGACGGAAATGGTGTAAAAAATATACTTAAT
>JAIKYZ010000117.1 GCA_024682655.1 Treponema sp. | reverse complement strand
ATGCTGCAGGACATGGAAGCAAGAAGAAAAAGTGAAAATCCTTTCTTTTGCGGGACAATAATGGAACTGGGGAAAAAACATAATATCCCTACCCCCTATTGTGAATTCCTTTATCAGTTGATTGATGCCAGCGAAAAAGTAAGACAAATATAAATCAAGGAAGGTTTAAATTGAATGGCTAAAATATCGACATTCAATTTAACTTAGAGTTTCTTGCGAAACTCTTATATTGTTAATCAAATATCCTCGGTTGTTGAAACAACCTGCGGTATTTGATTTTAAGGAATATAAATCTTGACCAGTAATTAAAATGTAATCTGAATCAGTAAAATCAAAGCCTGCAGAAGAAACAAAACCAATTTTTTTACAATGGATGCTTATAAGAGATTTTATCTGTTCTTCTTCTTTTTGACATTCTTCAAGAGACATTGGTTTTTCATAAAATTTAGCTTCAAAAAAATCATAACCGTCGGTTTCTTTAAGAACACAATCAAACTGGCCGTTTTTATTATTTTTTGGGTCATCATACCAAAAACTTCCAAAATCAAGAACTTCTGGAAGATTTCCTTTACGACATTGGCGCATAAAATATTGATTTACAATTCCTTCAAACCTGTAAGAAAGATAAGTATTCAGCGAGGCCTTAATATTTTTCTTAAAATACTCATCCTGGCCGAATTTATAAATTAAAGCATCGCAAGCAAAAATGTAGGTAAAATAAAAACGCATAAGATTGTCTTTAATTTCGTAAAATTGTTTTTTCTTGTCCTGACTTTTGTTGATTGGAAAAAGTTTTGTGATAGTTTCCATACTAATAAGATTTTTGAGTTGTTTGTCTAAAAGGCCGGAATCTTTTGAACCAAGAAAATTTAAGATTTCGGAATATTTTTTCTTGCCATTCCCAATTACTTCAAGAATCCTAACATCATAATTTTTTTGAATTTCTTTTAACATCAGGTTTTCAATGTATGAACGTAAAAGGGAATTTTGATCAATCAAGAGATTTGAAATATTTTTTTCAAGAGATTTTTTATAATCCAGATTTGTAAGAACATAAGGCGAACCACCAAAAACCGAATAAAATCTGATTTTATCCCGAATACTTAAATCAGGGTAAAATTTAGCGGCATCAAAATAATCAAATTCTTCAAGACGAATAACTTTTGTAAATCTACCAAATAAAGGATTTTCCTCCTGCAATAATTCTTTCATGACAGAAATATAAGAACCACAAAAAATAATTTTCATGTTGTCAGGCAAAGAATCAATTATGTGTTGCAGGTAAGAATCAAGTTCCCCTTCTTTTAGGCTAGCCTTAAAATATTGATATTCATCAAAAATAATCAGAATCTTTTTAGACTGACTTTTAATAAATTCAAAAAGATCAAAGAGATTGTAAAAAGAAACCGACTGAGGTAAATCTAAAGCCGTCATAACGCTTCTAGTTAAAAGTGCAAGATTCCCTTCGAAAGAACTTTTAACAAAAAGATGATTTATAATTATCCCATCAAAGAATTTTAATGATTGCGAAATCAAAGTAGACTTTCCAATTCGCCTTTTTCCATAAATTAAAATGGCAGATTTTCTCTTAGAAGTTAGCTCTTCTTTTAATTCCTTAAGTTCTTTTTCTCGTCCAATAAACATAAATAAAACCCCTTTTAACAGAATTATTATTCAGTGAATTTAATTTCAGTATACGCATTTTTGCAGATTTGGCAAGTAAAAAGCAAAGATTTTTTAAACCGGGACAGTGATTTTTTTGGGAAGATTTTCTTCTAAAAGTGGTCTTTTTTTAAAGGAGGATTTTTTCAAATGAAAAAAATCGTAATGGGAATTGCAGCTATTGCTATGGCTGCTTCAATGTTTGCCGTTGATTTCGCCGCTCGCGTTTATATGGCTGGCACAGTTGCTGACGGTGTCATCGATATTAATGACAAAGCTCAGAATGAGACAAAAGCCGATTCAGCAACAAAAGATAGCACCTTAAATTTCTGGAATCTTAATCAGACAGATCAGAAAGATGGAGATGCTTTGGTTATGTCAGTAAATGGAGATCAGGCTGGTGCTAATTTACAACTTTGGTATAAATACACTGGTTCAGATGCAACTCCATCAATTCGTTCAACAAATCTTTGGTTTAAACCAATTGATATGCTTAAAATTACTGTTGGAGATATTTCGGTTGGAACTTACAAAGAATCAATTGACTGGTGGAAAGCTCCTGTAGGAAATTCGTCGGCAGATTTTAATTCATGGGGTGGCGCTGGTAAATTCTCTAGTTATGCAACAGTAGAAGGTGCTGGTTTAAGTATTGAAGCAACTCCTGTAGATGGACTTTGGTTAAATGCTGGTGTTGTTAATTCAACAGGGGAAAATTTCGCAAAAATAACCTTTAACGAGGATAAAGAAGATAATACTTATGCTTCTTGGGGTTTTGCAGCAAAATACGATTTCGCAAACCTTCTTGGATTACCATTAAGTACAGCAGCTTCTTACCGTGATAAGGGACTTGACAATTATAAAGTTGCAGCCATTGGTGCAGAATATGGTAACCGCTTTGGTGATGGATTTTACGGATTCTTAAACACAAGATTCTATTTTGGAAAAGATTCTATTACAGATCCAGAATCTAATGTTTATACAATGAAAAACGTTGCACTTACAGGTATTGCTTTTGACAATATGTTAAAATATCAGGTTGGAGCTTTCCAGATTGTAGCAAGATTACCAGTAATTCTTAGAGGTATTGCAAATCCTGAAGTTGCAGGCGTAAAACTCTATGATAAATACGAATCAAAAGATTGTGACCCTTCATATATGTGCTATGAAATTAAAGCAACATATCCAATCGGTGCATTCACAATTTATCTTGATGTAGAAAATGATAACGCAGTTACATTCAATGATAGTTTTGTTGAAACATTACTTAAAATGTCAGTTCAACCAGGTGCTACATTTAATGTTGGTACATGTGCATTGGATTTAGGAATGAAAGTTGATGTTCCAAGTAATAAATCTACAAACATCGAATGGTCTGTTCCATTTACTATGTCAGTTGCTTTCTAATCTGTATTTTTAAGGAGATTATAGAAATGAAAAAATTAATAAAAATTATGAGTGTTGCGCTTCTTTCATGCGCTGTATTATTTACCAGTTGTGATTTCGGTAATATGGAATCAACTGTAAAGGCCGGAAAAAAACTGGGATGGTCAATTTATCCAGATAACACTAAGAATGAAGTAAACGATACAATTACAAAAGCTTGGAAAGATGGAAAAATTATTAAGGCAGAAGTTTCTGTAAAAAAAGGTGGAATATTCCGTCTTCAAGACCAGTGGTGGCAAGATACTGAATCATGTAAGGCATACAAGGACCAGGCATGTACACAGGTGGTAACATTTGAAAGTGAAGGTTGTGATGGTACTCTTTATTTCAATCCTAGTGAAAGAGATTCAAACCTAAATGATAGTGATTTACCTTGTTTCGGAGGAAATGAAGCTGTTCTTTGGATTGATACAATCCAAGCTGTAGATAAGATTTCAGTAGAAGAAAAAGTTGAAACTTTGGAATATTGGGTATTACCAGGTGAAGCAATAACATTTGATGCTAACAAAAAATATACTTTTGATTTTTCAAAAATGACATTGGCACACGGTGGATATGGTGATGTACCAACAATTAATAGCGACAAATATCTTGAAGTAAAAGGTAATGGCGATTGGCAGCAGGCAAATCTAACTTTGGAAAAAAAGTTAGACTTATCTTCTGCTTCAAAATTTGTTATTACATTAAAGGCTGATGCTGATTATGTTGACACAACAGGAGACTGGGCTGGTTTAAAACTTGGTGCCATTGATTCAACAGGTACAACAATTGACATTAATGTTTCTGCAAAAGTTGATCATGCTTTACCAAAAGACTTTACAGATATTGAACTTCTTATATCAGATTTCTATAGTGCTGGTTCTTTTGATTGGAGAAAAGTTACTAAACTTACTTTAATGCCACAAGGTGATAAAGGAACAATTACAGTTAAATCAATTGTATTGGTTAAATAACTAGTATAGTAACTCTGTTAATTGTAAAAAAGGGAAAGTTCGTACGAACTTTCCCTTTTTTTATCTCGAAAAATATCAAATATATTACTACACCCGCTCTTTAATTATTGTTTTTAAGGAGTAAAATATGATTTATGGTTAAATTAGGGTGAATACAGATAAACACACAGACTTTGTATAATTTTTTGAATAGATGTGATTGGTACCAGGGAAATAGAGGGTAAATGACTATAAAAAAAGAGCCTAACTTGAAAATAAGCTAGGCCCTTTAATAAAAAATTACTGTCAAAGAACTTTAAAGAAAGTTATTTGAATTATGATTTATTATTTAAGTTCAGTATTTGTTGCTGTAACTTTATAAAGAGTTACTTCAACACCATCAACTGTACCCCAGGGGCTTACTGTTTGCTGAACATAAATCTGGAATGAACCAAGGTTGTCATCTTCAATTGTTTTTACAACAGCTGATCCTGTTGACCAATCAGTATATTCACCATAAGTAGTACCAAACTTTGTCTGAATTATCTTTTTTTCAAGTTTTCCAACATTCTCAACAAGACCCTGTGGATGTCCACCACCATTCTGCTCATTCATTGGTTGTACAATTACTTTCTGACCGTCTACATTACCTTCACTGGCAACTTCAAAATTTAAATATTTGTAACCTGTTAAATCAACAACTTTGTCTAAGCTAATTGATTTTGAATAAGCTTGTGTTGTTATTTTTTCTCCGTCAGCGTTTTCCCAAACTACTTTATCAGTTGTTTCAGTTGAATTTGAATCACTTGAAGAGTTGTTTGAGGTTGGTTCAGCAACACCGTTAGAACATCCAACAAAAATCATAGAAGCAGCCAATAATACTGCAGCAATAGATAAAAGTTTTTTCATAATTATCCCCTAATTATTTACTTTAATTTTTTAACTCTACTCCTAGAAGTTTGTGGCCTCTAATTAAAGAGACCACATTTTTTTATTTTTTAATTAGTATGCAACGCTAAGTGTGAAAGGTACTGACCAACCAATATCTTTTTCACCGATTGGTGCGTTAAGTTTTACTTTTGCAGCAACATCGATAGCACATGTTCCAACGTTCAATGTTACACCTGGCTGTAATTCCCAGTTCATTGTGTCTACGAAATCTTTTGATAATGACCAAGCTCCATCGTTGTCCAAGTCTGTACCAAAGAGGAAGTATGGTGTGAATCCTGAAAGACCGTATGATACTTTTGCATCCCAACAAATGTAAGATACTTCATCTTCAAGAAGACGTACTGTTACTGGGAAACGTCCAGCAACTGTCAAAGCACCTACACTGTATTTCAAGTAGTTGTCGAATGTAATACCAGCAAGCTGGATTGTTGTTGTATCGTCTCCTGTTTTCTGTTCAAAGCGAAGACGTGCATTTAACATTCCATAAAAACCTGCTGCATAGTTGTTACCATAATCAGCACCAATTGCAAGTACTTTTGGTGAAAGTGTGTTTGTATATGCTACATCATTAGCACCATCACCCCATTTGTTGATTACACGTTTGTCTCCA
Organism: Treponema sp.; assembly: GCA_024682655.1. GTDB lineage: Bacteria > Spirochaetota > Spirochaetia > Treponematales > Treponemataceae > Treponema_D. The sequence goes on along the minus strand of JAIKYZ010000117.1, from coordinate 3,802 downwards.
GCGTCTCTCCATGAGATACCAGCTGAAAGTGGAAGTCCTGCAATGTTTGAATACTGTGCAGATAAACCATAAGCTGCTACAGAATGTTCTGTTTTTGTGATTGTTGCAAAGTTATTTCCAGTTCCTGGAGCAATACCAGCATTGATTGTTAATCCTGCTACTGGTACGAGTTCGAAGTTGATACCTGCACCTTCTACTGTAGCATAGTTACTGTATTTTGCACCCCATGAATTCCAGTCAGAAAGTGATCCACCAACTGGGTCTTTCCAATAGTGTAACATTTCTCTATATGTTGCAACGCTAACATCACCAACAGTGATTTTAAGCATATCTACTGGCTTGAACCATAAACTTGTTGAACGTACTCCCAAATCCATTGGATCTGCACCATTGTATGTATACCACATCTGGAATGAAGCACCTGCTTTATCTCCATTTGCTGATACGATCAATGCATCTGCATCCTTCTGATTTGTTTCGTTAAGTTTGAGAACGTATGTACTTGTGCTGTTTACAAGTTCTCCGTTATCATCCTTTTCAACAGCAATATTTCCACCTGCGATATCACCTGTCATATAAACTCTTGCGGCGAAGTCTGCAGCAGAAACACTTGAAGCGAGCATTAATGCTGCTCCCATAATTCCTACGATTTTTTTCATTTGAAAAAATCCTCCCTTTAAATTTGATGGTAGGGGCTCTTTTTATCATTATTTAAATACTTTAGTATATTTAAAAAAGTTTAGTATAGTTGAAAAAATACGCTATTGGGGTTAATATAGTCTTATGGCAAAAATTGATATTTTAGATTCTACCTTGCGCGATGGGGCTCAGGGGGAAGGTGTTAGTTATTCTGTTCAGGATAAAATCCACATCTGTCAGGCTTTAGATAAGCTGGGAGTTGATTTTATTGAAGCTGGTAATCCTGGTTCAAATCCTAAGGATTATGAATTTTTTCAGGAGATCCAAAAAATCAACTTTGAAAATTCTAAGATTTGTGCTTTTGGTTCTACCCGCAGAAAAGAAATTTCTTGTCAGCATGATTCTAATATTCAGAGTCTTCTTGCTGCTGGAACTGACTATATTGTTATTTTTGGTAAATCCTGGACTTTTCAAGTAACTGATATCATTAAAACTTCACTTGAAGAAAATCTAAAAATGATTCAAGACTCCTGTCAGTATCTTAAAGACAATGGTAAACACGTTTTTTACGATGCTGAACATTTTTTTACTGGTTATGAAGATAATAAAGAATATGCCATGAAAACTCTAAAAGCCGCTGTTGATGGTGGTGCTGAAGTTCTTTGTCTTTGCGAAACTCGTGGTGGTTCTATGGTTTCTCAAGTTCAGGAAGCGGTAAGGGATGTTGTTAAAACTTTCTCCTCTAAAGTAAAAATTGGTATTCATACTCATAATGATTGTGGTCTTGCGGTTGCAAATTCTCTTGTTGCGGTTGAGGAAGGTGCTCTTCATGTTCAGGGTGTTTTACTGGGCTTTGGTGAACGAACTGGTAATGCTAATTTAAGTACTATAATCCCAGTTTTACAGGAAAAAATGGGCTATGAATGCATTCCTAAAGCTCATCTTAAACTTCTGACTTCTGTTTGTAAGGAAGTTGCAGAGATTTCTAACCTAAGTCTAAATCCTCAAATGCCTTTTGTTGGTTCTTATGCTTTTGCTCACAAGGCTGGTATGCATATTGATGCGGTTTTAAAAAATCCTTCTGCCTATGAACATATTTCTCCGGATCTTGTTGGTAATTCTCGTGTCTTTTTAATGAGTGAAGTTGCCGGTCGTTCTATGATTATAGAAAAAATCCGAAAATTCTTCCCTCATGTTAAGAAAACCGATGCCGTTGTTGAAGAAATTTGCGATAAAGTTAAGGAACTCGAAAATCAGGGCTTCCAGTTTGAAGGTGCTGATGGTTCTTTTGAACTTATGGTTCGTAAACTTGTTGGTAAATATCAGCCTTTCTTCAAATTACACTACTATCAGACTAATGGTTCTAATCCTCGTCCTGAAGAGGGTGTAAATTCCTGTGCTCAAATTAAAGTTGAAGTTGATGGTCAAATTGAAATTACCGCTGGGGAAGGGGATGGTCCTGTAAATGCTTTGGATATTGCTTTACGTAAGGCTCTGGAACGTTTTTATCCTCTGGTTTCTAAAATCAGACTTGTGGATTATAAAGTTCGTGTTCTAGACGGTAAATCGGCCACTGCTTCTAAGGTTCGTGTAATTATTGAATCTACTGATGGCGAAATCAGCTGGACTACTATTGGTGTTTCTTCCGATGTTATTGAAGCTTCCTGGATAGCCCTTTCTGATTCTTTTGAATATAAATTGATTCATGATATCGAAAAAAGGTATCAGAAAATTATTTAGTTTATAAATTATTTAAGAGGTAATAATATGGAAAAAACTATTGCTTTAATTCCTGGTGATGGAATTGGTCCTGATGTTGTTGGCGAAGCTGTAAAAGTATTAGATGCTGTTGCCAAGAAATTCGGTCATACTTTTAATTATAAAAATGTAATTGCCGGTGGTGCTGCAATTGATAAATTTGGCGAACCACTTCCTGCTGCTCAGCTTGATATTTGTAAAGCTGCTGACGCTGTTTTGCTTGGTGCTGTGGGTGGTCCAAAATGGGATAATGTAGATCCTTCTATTCGTCCAGAAAAGGGCCTTCTTGCTTTGCGCGGTGGTCTTAAAGTTTTTGCTAATCTTCGTCCTGCTGTAATTTTCCCTCAGCTTAAAGCTGCCTGTCCTCTTAAAGATGAAATTATTGGTCAGGGTCTTGATATTTTAATTGTTCGTGAATTAACTGGTGGTATTTACTTTGGCGACCGTGGTTTTAACGAAGACAAAAGTGCTGCCTGGGATACCGAAGCTTATTCTGTTCCAGAAATTGAACGTATTTTACGTCTTGCCTTTACTGCTGCTCAGGGTAGAAAAAAGAAGGTTACTGTTGTTGATAAAGCTAATATCTTAAATACTTCTCGTTTATGGCGTTCTGTTGCCGAAAAACTTCATCCTGAATATTCTGATGTTGAATTAAATTTCCTCTACATTGATAATGCCGCTATGCAGTTGGTTCGTAATCCTCGTCAGTTTGATGTAATTGCTACTTCAAATATGTTTGGTGATATTCTTTCTGATGAAGCAAGTCAAATTACTGGTTCTATTGGTATGCTGGCTTCTGCTTCTTTAGGTGATGGAAGTGGTCCTGGTCTTTATGAACCAATTCACGGTTCCGCTCCTGATATTGCCGGTAAAAATCTTGCAAATCCTCTGGCTACTATTTTATCTGCAGCAATGCTTTTACGTTACGACTTTAAACTTGAAGAAGAAGCAAAAGCAATCGAAAATGCTGTAAATAAAGTTCTTGATCAGGGCTGGCGTACTGGTGATATTGCTGGTGATATCCAGGCTGTTAAAGCTGCCGGCAAATTAGTAGGTACAAAAGAAATTGGCCAACTTGTAACTGAATCTCTCTAGCTTTTCAAAAATTTACTCATTCATAGGTTCCTTAAAATCAAATACCGCAGGTTGTTTCAACAACCGAGGATATTTGATTCGCAATATAAGAGTTTCGTAAGAAACTCTAAGTTAAATTGAATGGCGATATTTCAGCCATTCAATTTAAACATCCAAAAAAATTTATAATTTTTACCATTTCTGTTTTTGTTTATTGGACTTATGAAAATTTGTGCTTTATAATTAAATAGATTTTAATAAAGGTGGTCTTCTTGCTTAAGAGCGATAAGAAAAACTTTCATATAATAGTTAAATTAGTTATAACCATTTT
>JAIKYZ010000104.1 GCA_024682655.1 Treponema sp. | reverse complement strand
TACCAGTCTATAGACAACACCAATATCTCCAAAGTTATCTACTACCTTACATATAACTGTAATATCCATTATAAATCCTTTAAAAAAATAAAACTGCTTTAATATAATAATTAAAACAGTCAAATAAGTTAAGTTGGAAATAGAATAAAGAGTATTATATAGAAGAAAATGATTAATTTACCTTACTATATAAATCACTTATTTTTGAACGCCAGTCGGCATCCTCTTCTTTATCTTCATAATCAATTATCTTTTTAATTACAAATTTTCTTTGATCTCTTGGATTTTCGTAATAAAGAATTCCAAAACGGCCCTGTCCAATATAGGCTATTTTTTCATTTGGTCCTAAAGTTTCACTTTCTTCAACTTTCTTTAATACACATTCAAAATGAGCAGGCTTTTTAGTGTTCTTATCAACAATAGCACTGGCAATATCTGTAATATTCTGACCACAAATTGGACAAATATTTTCACTTGATTTTAATTCTTGAATCGCCTCTAACTTTCTCTTATCATCTTCAGCTGCTGCCCGATCATAAGATTCAGAATTGAACTGAAATTTCTTTTTTTGTTCATTCTTTTTCTGATTATTCTGATTGTTTTTCCAGTTCTGATTTTTTTTATGATGACGATTTTTTTCCATTATTAAATCCTCAATTGAAGTTAATCTGAAAATTTTAATTCTTCAGAATTTTCAACGAGTTTCCCACTAATTACCGTTGCGATTCTGAGAATTGCATTATTCAAATATTCTTCACTATGAATTTTCTCACGTAATTCCAATATACGTGGAGGCAAATCTACATTTTCTTTTTCAAGCACTAATGTAGCTGCCGATTTAGATGTAACACTAGAAATCATAAGAGCTCCCACTTTCGTTACTCATTATCAATAAAAGCATTTTCAATATGATAAACCTTTGGTAAAGAAGGCATATCCAGGACAATTACATCATATCTTATGTAACCGTTACTATATTGTCGATGATTTATTAAGAAACGTTTAGAAGTTTTTATAATTCTACGCCTTTTTTCTTGATTTAAAACCTTAGAAAGCATATCAACAGTAGCATTTGGAAGGGTTTTAACCTCAAAAAATACGAGTGTTTCTCCAATTAATGCTATTATATCAATTTCACCTTCTCTTGTCCGCCAATTTCTTTCGATTATTTTATAACCTTTGGACAAAAGATATTCTACGGCTTTATCCTCTCCTCTATCTCCGACTTTTTTAGAATTCACTAACTACCCCTACTCCTTTTTAAATTCTAAAATTATGCTGAAAATCTTAGCTAAAATTTCCCAGCATTCTTCAGGAACAAGATCTCCTTCATTTGATAATCCCAGCATATCTACAAGAATTTCATTTTCTTCTATTAATATATTATTTTCTTTTGCAATCTGCAAAATTTTTTCTGCTTTTTTTCCACTTCCTTTTGCAATTATTATTGGTGCTTCAACACCTTGTGGATATTTTAGGGCAAAAGCTTTTTTCATTATACTTCTCCTTTTACAGCAGTAAAATTTTCATCCTGACAAGAAGTACCTGAAATTTCTTCATAAGGCTGCCAGAAAATATTTATATTTTTATCTCGAAATTTCTGATTTAAAGCAAATTCCAAGGCCTTTGATTCATCCTCAGAAAAATTATTTAAATTATAAGCAATAGTCGACAATTTTTTATTCTTAAAAGACAAATTAAAGAAAAAGCGATTATCCTTATAGCAACAAAGAAGATTTAATTTATCTAAAACCTGTGATTGATTGATAAATAACTTTATATTTCCTTTACCAAAAACTTTATCCTCTCTACAATCGACAATTTCAAAGGGAAAAATATACCAGCTTCCCTTTTTAGAATTAAATTTATTTAAAATTTCTTTTTTTTCTTCTTCTTGATTTTCAAAATCATTTTCCCAAATTTCTAAAAATTCCAAAATTTGATTTTCTTCTAATTCTAAACCTTTTTCCTTCAAAAGAGCCAGGGCTTCTGCAAGTCTTTTTTCTTTCCCCTTAAATTTCAAAGCTAGATTATAGAATTTGTTGATTTTCTGGATATCAAGGGGCATTTTTAATTGAATAAACTGTTTTAAAAGATGAAGAGATAGATTATCTTGAGGTAAAGAAAATTGATTTATCAACTTTAAAAGGCTTTCATTACTGTCCAGTATTTTTATATTATTGCCATTAGCTGATTCTTTAGTTTGATTTTGTGGAATTAAAATTATTTTACCATTTTGACCAGTGACTTTTGCTAAAAATGAAGTTCCACTTTTGAGTGGTTTTTGAGAGGTAAAAGAAACTCTGACTCCGCTAACAATTCCCTGGTACTTTCCATTTCCTAAATTAGAAATAACTTTTACCCGGACACTTTCCCCCTCCGAAAGATTTTTTACGTTAGCTTGAATATTTGGGGCGGAAAGTTGATTTGTTACAATATTATTGCTAGTCATTAAATAAATTGTACATAAAAAAAGGAGATTGTAAAAGTTTTAAATTCAATTTGAATCAAACTTTACAATCCCCTTCTATCGTTTATAAATATTTAATATTTATATTACTCAGCAGCGTTGTTTTCAGCAGCAGCTTCTTTCTGTGCAGCAGCGGCAGAAGCAGCAGCGTTACGAGCTTCCATAGCAGCAGTAACTTTTGCTCCAACCAAAGTCTTAACTTTAGATGCCTTACCAATCTTATCACGTAAGTAATAAAGTTTAGAGCGACGTACTTTACCAGGACGTACAACTTCTACTTTCTGGATACGTGGGCTGTTATATGGGAATACACGTTCTACACCAACACCGTAAGAAATCTTACGAACTGTGAAAGTCTTACGTGCACCTTCATTCTTCTTACAAAGAACTACACCTTCATAAACCTGGATACGTTCAGTTTTTCCTTCAACAATCTTGAAGAATACTTTTACTGTATCACCAACATTGAATTCCTGTGCTCCAGGACGTTTCTGTGTTTCTTCAATAGTTTTAATAAGATCCATTATGATCTCCTTTAGTCTCTTTCATTTTTCTTAAAACGTCTTCGTTTATGTTTTGGAAGATGTTTATCAAAAAACTGATTTGTTATTTCCTCAATCATCTTTTCGGCTTCTTCAGTAAGCTGTCCTTTTAATCTTGCAGCAGCGATTAAATCAGGTCTGTTCACAAGAGTTTTTTCCAGCCGCTTTTTAAGCCTCCACTTTCGGATTTCTTCATGATTTCCAGACAGTAAAACTGGCGGTACTTTCATTCCCATATACTCTTCAGGTCGAGTATATTGTGGATATTCCAAAAGCCCATCACAATATGATTCTTCTTCTAATGATTCGTGAGAGATTACCCCGTCTACTAAACGGTAAACAGTATCAATTACTACTGTTGCTGCAACTTCTCCTGATGACATTACATAATCTCCAATAGAGATTTCTGCGTCAACATAAGAATCAATAATTCTCTGATCAATACCTTCGTAACGACCACAGATAAAAACAAGTTCATCCTTGTGACTTAATTCTTCGGCTACCTTCTGTGTTAATTGCTTTCCGCTTGGTGTAACATAAATTACATATTTTTTGCGGGCCTGAACACTATCAAGAGCCTTTCCGAGAGGACCTGGCATTAATAATTGACCAGCTCCACCTCCGTACGTTCCGTCATCACAGGTTTGGTGTTTATCTAGAGCAAAATCTCTGATGTTCACCAGATCGTATGCAATAATTTCCTTATCAACTGCCTTGGCCATGATTGAGTTTTCAAAAAAAGCCTTAACAATATCAGGAAATAAGGTCAGCACAGTAAATTTCATGGAATTACTCCAGAATCCAGAGGTGCATCAACTGCACTGTAGAGTTCTTAACATCAACTTTACCAATAAATTCATTATTGAATGGAATTAAAACAGTTCTGGCTGTTTTTTCTCCAGTCTTAGAATTAACAGTAAACTTAAGTTCTTCACTTACACATTTACAATTCTCGGAGAGTAAAACTTCTAACAAGTTCCCTGCTCCGCCTTCCAATACGTCTGTGATTGTTCCTACAATTTCTGCAGGCGCATCCAACGTTGCCGGATCGTCATCCCCTTTATAAATAAGGGAACAATTTCGTAAATCTTCAATATACCACTCGTCTTTTTTCAAAGGTTTGCAGTATTTTCTATCTGCTAATATTTCCCATTTGCTATACTTTTGTATCGCTTCAGGACTATCAATACCAGCAAATTTTACATACAAAGTGTTATTTCCTAAAGAAGTCGATTCAACCTTTACTTCTTTTAATAAATCACCTTGTCTTAAAGTAACTTCCTTGAGTTTCAGAAGATGTTCATAAGCTCCAGAAGCACTTTCAACTTTACATTCGCCCCTAACTCCATGAGAGCCACGGACAAATCCCACTACAAATTGTTGCTTTTCCATCAACAAATATTCCTGTTAGTTATCAAGAATATCAAGACTGCATCGTTTTCCGTCTTTTACAGCTGATGCGCTTAATACAGTTCTCATGGCTTTAGCAATTCTACCGTATTTACCGATAACCTTACCAATATCACCATCAGCAACTCTAAGCTGAAGCACAACTCCACGCTCGCCTTCAGTTTCAGTTACAGACACAGCTGACGGATCATCAACTAATGACTTAGCGATGTATTCAATCAGGTCCTTTTCCATTTTCTACTCCTGTAACTACTTTGCCTGTTTTGCAGACTGAATGTTCATTAATTTCTTAACGATATCAGAAGGCTGTGCACCAACGCTGATCCAGTACTTAGCGCGATCCATATCAATAGAAACCTGATTGTCTTCCTTAGCGATTGGCTGGAAAGTTCCGATTTCTTCGATACATTCACCGTCACGTGGTTTCTGTGAGTCTTGAACTACAACACGGTAACATGGACGTTTTTTAGTACCAAATCTCTTAAGTCTGATTTTGACCATTTATATCCTCCATAGCACCATTTCTGGCACCAAATTTATCATTTTTGGACACAATAATAGCTATTGTGAATATTGAATTAATATAATATAAAAAAACCTAATTTTATTCAAGGTTTAAATTGATGGACCTTTTCCAAGGTACAAGAATTAATTTATTAACAAATAAAATAGCTAGTTGTTAAATCTTGCTAAAAAAGCCTTTGTTCTCTCTTCTTTAGGATGATTTATAACTTCTGAAGGATCTCCAGATTCAACTATAAGACCTCTGTCCATAAAAATAATTTTACTTGAAGTATCACGAGCAAAAGACATTTCATGAGTAACAACAATCATTGTCATTTTTTCCTGAGCCAATTCTTTAATTACAGCTAATATTTCGCCAGTTAATTCAGGATCCAAGGCTGAAGTTGGTTCATCGAACAATAAAACTTCTGGACGTAAGGCTAAAGCACGGGCAATAGAAACCCTTTGCTGTTGTCCTCCACTTAATTCACAGGGATAATTATTAACTTTTGCTGATAAGCCCATTCTTTCTAATAAAGATTCAGCTACAGCATAAGCTTCTTCTTTAGATTTTTTTAACACTTGAATCTGTGGTTCTACAACGTTTCTTATAACTGAATAATGTGGAAAAAGATTAAAATTCTGAAAAACAAGCCCAGATTTTAAAATAATTTCATGACGCTGGGCTGCATCTACATAAAGGCCATTTTCTACCAAAGGTTTTCCACAAATTTTAATGGTTCCACCAGTAACACTTTCCAGCTGGGAAATGCATCTTAAAATAGTAGACTTTCCGGAACCACTTGGACCAATAATTCCAAGCACCTGACCTTTTTCTACATCAAATGAAATATCTTTTAGGACTTCAACTCCATCCTTAAAAGTTTTTCTAAGATTTTCTACACTAACTATTTTAGACATATCTATTTCCAACTTAATTATAATATGACAGTTTCTTTTCTAATTTTGTAAAAGCTAAAGAAACACCCCAGTTCATTACAAAATAAAAAATACCTGCAATTAACAATGGAGTAAATGAAACCATTCTATTTGAAGAACTTTTTGCAAAGTACATAAGTTCCTGAACACTCAAAATTGTAACAAGTGATGTATCTTTTACCAAAGTTATTACTTCATTTCCCATAGCAGGGACAATTCTTTTTACAACCTGTGGTAAAATAATTTTAAAAAAAGTTTGAGAGGAAGAGTAACCCAAAACTTTTGAGGCTTCATACTGACCTTTTGGGATAGATTCGATTCCGCCCCGGTAAATTTCAGCAAAATAAGCTGCATAATTTATAGAAAAAGCTACAACCGCAGCCACAAAAGAAGACCAGACAATTGTAGAATTAAAGCATTTTACAGCAATAAATTTTGGAACAAAATATACTATCAACAACTGAAGCATAAGAGGAGTTCCGCGAATTATCAAAAGAAAAATATTTGTAATTTTTGAAAGAATCCTACTTTTTGACATTCTTCCCATTGCTACAAACATTGCCAATGGAATTGAAAAAAGTAAAGTTAAGAAGAAAATACTTAAAGTTTTTATTGAACCCGAAAGCATACATTGTAACATTGCCGAATAATCAGCAAGAGCTTTGGGTGATATATTAAATAGGTTTGAAAGAAAATTACTCATCTAAAATACACAAAAAAAAATACCCACAGAATAAATTTAATATTCTGCGGGTTATAAAAATTATTCTCCAATTACTGAAATATCACTACCAAACCATTTTGTAGAAATAGCAGCAACAGTTCCATCTTCTGTCATTTCTTTAAGAGTTGACCATACCTGTTCGCGAAGTTTTTCACCAGCTTCATCTTTCTTAAAGCCAATACCGTAAGCTTCGTTTTCAAGAGGTTCTGCTACAACTCTAAGAGCTTTTTTAGAAGCAGTAATTGTATATTCAGCAACGATTGAATCCATAACAACAGCATCTACACCACCAACTTCAAGGTCTGTAAGAGCAGTAAGGTTATCTTCATAGAATACAATTTTTTTCAAAGAAGCAGAAAAATCAAGATTACCATTAATAGCATCTTCTGCACTTGAACCTGACTGACAACCAACAACACAATCAGCAGCATCTGACAAAGAATAAATTTCACTGTTTTCTCTAACAACTAAAACCTGATCATTGATTAAATATGGTTCAGACATAGCCATTGCATCTTTACGTTCCTGAGTGATTGTAAGACCATTCCAGATACAATCAATTGTTCCAGAAGAAAGTTCCATTTCTTTTGCTTCCCAACTAATTGGACGAGCTTCAAATTTTAAACCAAGACGTTTTGAAACTTCTTTTGCAAGATCAATATCATAACCTACAATTTCGCCATTTGCTTCTGTAAATCCCATAGGTGGGAATGAAGCATCAAGACCCAAAACAAAAGCGTCTGATTTTTTACATCCAGCAATTGTAAACAAACTTAAAACTGCTAAAACTGATAGTACAAGTTTTTTCATTTTTTACTCCTTTTTATTTAAACCGCAAAGCGATTAATTTAACTTTTATTTTCCTTTTTTTACAAAGGCTTTTAATTCTTTTATTTGTTCTTCTACTCTTTCAGGGGCTGGTCCACCAATTGTATTTCTGGTTTTTACACAAGCCTGAGGAGTGATGATTGAATAAATATCTTCATCTATTAAATCAGAACAAGATTTCCATTCTTCAATAGAAAGTTCTTCCAGTCTACAATTTTTTTCAATTGCAATTCTTACAGCCTGAGCACTTACTCCATGAGCTGTTCTAAAAGGCATACCTTTTTTTACAAGATAGTCAGCGACATCAGTTGCATTTAAGTAACCACCATCACAAGCCTGACACATTTTTTCTGTATTCCACTTTGCAGATGAAATCATATAAGTAAATACTTTTAAACAAGAAAGAACAGTATCACAGGCATCAAAAAGAGGTTCTTTATCTTCCTGCATATCACGGTCATAAGCTAAAGGAAGACCTTTCATCATTGTCATTAAAGCAAAGAGATCTCCGTAAACTTTTCCAGTTCGACCTCTAATAAGTTCTGCAAAATCAGGATTTTTTTTCTGAGGCATAATAGAGGAACCAGTAGACCATTTTTCACTTAAATCTATAAAAGAAAATTCTGTAGTTGACCACAAAACAATTTCTTCACAAGCACGACTCAAATGCATTTGCAGAAGACTTAAAGCAGATGTAACTTCAATACAATAATCTCTATCAGAAACTGAATCCAGGGAATTTGGAGTAACTCCTTTAAATCCTAAAAGTTCAGCTTCGTATTTTCTATCCAAAGGAAGTCCACTTCCAGCCAAAGCACAAGAACCAATTGGAGAATAATTAATTCTCTTCTTAGCATCTTCGAGTCTCTGCCAGTCACGAACTAACATCCAGGCCCAGGCACAAAGATGATGTGCTAAAGTTACCGGCTGAGCATGCTGCATATGAGTAAAACCTGGAATGAGTGATTCTTTATGATTTTCAGAAATCAATGTCAGGGCATCAATTAAAGTCAAAATTGAATCCTGTAACTGGGGAATAAATCTTAACAAATAAAGACGTTCATCTAAGGCAATCTGATCATTACGACTTCTACCAGTATGAACTTTTTTTCCAGCTTCCCCAACTCTATCGGTCAAGGTAGCTTCAATAAAGGAATGAATATCTTCTGCTGAATAGTCAATTTTTAAACTACCAGACTCTAAATCATTCTTAATAGAATTAAGACCTTCAACAATTGTTTTAGCTTCTTCTTCAGAGATGATTTTTGAATGAGCAAGCATTTGAACATGAGCAATACTTCCTCTAATATCATCAAATGCCATTCTTTCATCAACATAAATTGATGTTTCAAAATCTACTGCAGCAGAATCTGGACCTTCCTTAAAACGTCCATGCCAAAGAGCTGCATGATTATCACTTGTAATTGTACCGTGCTGCGACATAATTCAATTATATAGAAAAGAGATTGCATTTTCAATGTTTTTAAGTATTTGTAAATATTTTTAAAATTAATAAAAAAAAAGGCCAGGTAAAATTAATTACCTGACCTTCTCTAGAAATTATCTAAGACTTGCTAAAAATTAGCGGTTACAGTCGTCGATAAGTCCCTGCCATACACCCTTAGCAGCTTCATAAGCTTCTGTTGGTGTCTGATATCCACCACAGATACCCCAAATCATATCTCCCTGTGAGAGACCAGAAATAAGTGTATCGAAACGTGGGTTAGCAGTAGCAGCCATTAATTCAAGTGTTTCATCTACAGCACGTGAATCACGGAATCCTGCATAGTATCCTTCTTTCCATGCATCTGGATCATCATATCCAGGTGTTGGTTCCAACCAAAGGTCAACTGCTTTAGCAATTTTTTCAATTCTTTCAGCATCATAGCATGAAGGAATTACACACATATTTGAATCGTGGATTGTCTTGTATACACCGTCACCTTTAGGTCCGAGTGGGAAACATACAAATCCCCAGTCATCTGTCATAGAAGCAAGGTTTCCGTTTGGCTGTCCATTGTATTCCTGGTCAGCATAGAAAGCTGTTTCACCGTTGATAAATGCTGTACGGAAGTAATCCCAGTTAGCACCTTCTGGCTGTGGGAGCTGATAATTCTGCCACATGTGCTGAACCCAGTTCCAAGCTTCCATAGATTGTTCTGAACCTGCATTGTTGAAATATTTACCATTCTTGTCACGTCCGATGATAGAACCACCGTTAGAATCAAGAGCTGAATATGTAAATTCTGTATTGAATGAAGACATACCATACTGATCGATAACACCATCGTTATCTGTATCGCGTGTCATTTTTTTACACATTTCTTCGAAAGTTTCCCATGTCCATTTTCCTTCAGCCTGAAGATCATATGGATAATCTGGATCATAACCATTTTCCTGGAGAATTCTCTTGTTGAAGAACATACCATTCTTTGGTTCTGGTTTTCCCCAGTTGAATGCGTAGAATGAATCACCTTTCTTAAGTTTTTCTACAACACCCTGGTCATATTTTTTAGCGTTATGATAGTCTACAGATTTGATTTTTGACAAATCATAGAAAAGATTTGCTTTAACACCTGTGTTAGCAGAACGTCCATCAATGATGAATACATAGTTTTCATCTCCGCCTGTAATACAGAAGTTAGATACGAACTGTGGCTGTGAACCCCAACCAGCAGTAGCTTTCTGTACGATATTTACATTGTAAGTATCACAGGTCCACTGACGCCAAGCTCTTTCATCTTCCTGCTGTTTTGAAGAAGCAGGAGTATCTGGATTTGACCACCAGTCACCAATAATAATTTCCATTCCATCAAAGTTATATACTTTGTTAGTTTCTGGATTTTTCTGTTTAGTGATTCCTTTGTATAGATCACCACCCTTCTTTTTTTTCTTTGCAGCGCTAACTGTACTTACAAGAGCAACAGCAGCAAGTGCGATACACACAGCTTTTTTGCATGTATTCTTCATCATTTTGGCCTCCTATTTTTTTACCTAATGATTTTTTCATTAACTTTTCATTAATTATAACACACTATTTATAGAAGTCGATTTCTTTTTTTTAAATTTATTTTTGTAAGCAATCTTTAGGAAAAAACCCCTATAAAAAAAGCCACAACCTATAAAAGCTTTAACAATTATAGATCATGGCTTTATTAAGAATTATTTACTAATTAAATAAAGTAAAAATTAGCGGTTTACATCATCAAGAAGACTCTGCCAAACATTCTGTGTTGCTTCGAATTCTTCCTGAGGAGTTCTCCAACCCCAGCAGATTGAGTTACACATATCTTCATCACTGATACCTGTAATAAGTCTTGCATAGTTTGGATTTGGAGTTTTTGTAACCATTTCGATTGTTTCATCTACAGCACGTGAATCACGGAATCCAGCATAATATCCTTCTTTCCATGCATCAGGTCCTTCATATCCAGGAACCTGTCCATTCCAAAGTTCTACAGCTTTTGCAATCTTTTCTGTTGTTGCATCATCATAGATGTTTGGAATAATCCACATTGGAGTATCGTGAATAGTCTTATATTTTCCATCACTGTGTGGTCCAAGTGGGAATGCTACATAACCAAAGTCATCCTGCATAGAAGATAATGTTCCATTTGGCTGTGCAATGTATTCCTGGTGACACATAAATGCTGTCTGACCGTTGATAAATGCTGTAAGGAAGTAATCCCATGCAGCACCTTCTGCCTGTGGAAGCTGATATGTTGCGAACATGTGCTGAATCCAGTTGAAAGCTTCCATAGAGTTGTCAGAACCTGCGTTATTAAAATATTTTCCGTCTTTATCACGACCAATCTTACTAGCATTGTTTGAAGCAAGAGCAGCAACAGTAAAACATGTATAGAAGTTAGACATAGCATACTGATCAATAACACCATCGTTATCCAAGTCTCTTGTTAATTTAGAACACATTTCTTCGAATTTTTCCCAAGTCCATTCTCCACTTAACTGAAGATCATATGGAGCATCAGGATCATAACCTGCTTCTTCCAAAAGTCTCTTATTAAAGAACATACCTTCACGTGGCTCTGGTTTTCCAAAGTTGAAAGCATAGAATGAATCTTTTTTCTCTAAGAGAGTAACAACTGACTGATCATAAATACTATCGTCATGATAATTAACTGATTTAATTTTTGACAAATCATAGAAGAGATCTGCGCGGATACCTACATTTGCTGAACGTCCGTCAATACAGAATACGTAATATTCTTTTCCATCTGCACCAGACATACAATAGTTAGCAACTGCCTGTGGCTGTCTTTCCCAACCTGCAAACTGTTTCTGGATTACATTTACATTGTAAGTATCGTTAACCCAGTTTCTGAAAGTTCTCTGGTCTTCCTGCTGTTTAGAAGCTGCAGGAGCATTAGGATCTGTCCACCAGTCACCCATAATAATGTTCATACCACCAAAGTTATAAACTTTTTTTGTAGCAGGATCCTTTTGTTTTTCAATTTTCTTATAAGGATCATCCTTCTTTTTCTTTGCAGCTGACAATGTTCCTGCGAGACAAAGAGCAGCAATTCCAATACACAACAAAGTTTTTAGTGTGCGATTCATCATTTAAAAACCTCCTAAAGATTTTACCTAATAAATAACTAAATTAATTATAGCACAATATTGTAAAAAGCAAAATTTAATTTCATTTAATTACTACTTTTAAGTTATTTCTAACTTTATTTTACTTAATATATTAACTTTAGCTGATTTAATTTTAAACAAAAAAAAAGCACTTCTTAAAAAAGAAGTGCTTTTCGTAAAATATTCTTACTATATGTATAAATTACATCTTAACACCAGTACTAGCCAAACTTTCAACAAACAATCTCTGACAGAATATATAAAGTATTAAGAGAGGAATGATTACTAAAAGTACACCAGTAGAAAGGATTGCATTTGAGTAACCTACAGAAACTGTAACACTTGTACCGTAGATTGCATTCAAATACTGTCCAAATCTTTCTGTTAAGGCTGAAATCTGTGTAGAAAGAAGTTTAATCTTTCCTAAGAATAAATCTGTATAGAAAGAGTCTGTCCACTGCCAAACAAAGGAGAACAAGAAACAAGAAGTCAAAATTGGTTTAGCACCTGGAATCATAATTCTAAAGAATGTCTTGAAAGGTCCACATCCATCTACATAAGCAGCTTCTTCCAATTCAAATGGGAAGCCTAAGTAGAACTGACGAATCATAAAGATATAAAGACCATTCTTAAGACCCATACAACCACAACACATAAGGATGTAAGGAATCATTGACGAACTTAAGTTGATTGTCTTTCCAAACAAATTAAAATAACGGAAATGTAAGAACAAAGAAGTAGAAATTGTCTGAGGTGGAATTACAATTACCAAAATTACACAGAAAAACCAGAATTTTTTCAATGGGAACTGGAATCTTGAGAAACCATATCCTACAAGACTACAAACAAATACTTCAATAATAGAAACAAGAGCAGAAACCCAGATAGTATTAAACAAAGATGTCTTATAGTCTAACAACTGAAGACAAATCTGCCAGTTACTAACAGAGAAATGCTTTGGAACTATAATAATAGTTGTATCATACAAGTCACGTTCAGCCATAAAACTGAAAGCCAGTTTATTTAAGATTGGCTGAATAATCATAAAACACATACCGAATAACAAAATCAAACGGAAAATTGCAAGAGCATATTTTTTAGTAGTTTCTTTTAATAAGATACCACCAGATGCTTCATTTCTTTCCCAGAATGATCTTGTATCAAGTTCTTTTCTTGTACTTTCTTTTTTATTACTAGTCATAGTTATATACCACCTTAGAAATTATCAGAGAACTTAATCCGATTAATAAAATACAAACAGCAAAATAAATCCAGGCAAGCGCAGAACTATAACCGTAATTTAACTGAATTACCATCTGTGTATTAATTTTTTCCATAATTTTGTTATCTGTCTTCATAAAGAAGTCAACGATAGTATAAATCCAACATACAAGCATCAAAGGACTTACCATTGGTACTGTAATTTTCCAAAGGCTTTCCCATTTTGTACAACCTTCCATATCTGCAGCTTCGTACATACTTGGTGAAATATTCTGAAGACCAGAAAGGAAGATAATAATCTGAATACCAGATGCCATTGCAACTTCGTAAATAGAATCGATAATTTCGAAAAGTACTTTAAATACCTTTCCACTTACTCCGTTTACCCCACCGGTATTTGTTACCAGAATATCTTCCAGTACCTGAGTAATTGTATTTGCATTACCAGATTTCTCGATGGTTTCCTTAAGCTGATTCATTAAAGCATTATTGTATTCCAAACCAACAAGTACACCGGAAGAAAGAATTACGGTAAGGAAGAAGATAGAACGGGCTAAAGTTCTTCCTTTGAATTTTTGATTCAAAATCAGGGCAACAAAGAAACTGAATACGATTGTAGCCAGAGATCTAAAGAACATCTGTTCAATTGATTCTACCAACATACGGTTGAATTCTGGGTCAACCAAAAAAGCTCTTTTATAATTTGCCATCTGATTGTTATTAAGTTCAAATCCCTGATTTGAAATAACAACTTCGCAAAAACTCATTCTTAATGACTGTCCTAAAGGACGAATCATAAAGAGTAAAAATCCTAAAATAAAAGGAAGAATGAATAAGTAACCGTACAAGGCTCTTCTTCTAGTAAGCCCTACAGCCTTTTTTCTCTTAAACATTATAATCTACCTCCCTGCTGAACTTTATATTGGCGAGCAGGAATCCTGATTCCTGAGTCAGTTACATAATCAACATAGCCATAGTTTACATAAACTTTGTTACCATTATCAAAACTTGTAAGGGTAACTGTATCGTTAAGATATTTATGATCAGAAATTGTTGCATTTTTTACACAAGAAAGATTCTTATCATATTCTTTATAGATAGTTTCAAGTTTATCTTTCCAAGTATCAAAACAAGCAGCATAGTATTCTGTGTAATAAGTTTCCTGAAGTTTTCTTTCTGATTCTTCAATGAAAGTAAAGTACAAAGAAGCTGCTGTTTCTGCAGATTCAAGAATCAACTGTTCATTTTCATATGAAAGATTGATAGGTGAACCAGAATAATTTTTATACCCGTGTAATGCAATCTGGTAGAAAGGAACTTCATAATCAATGATAGCGTAATCATTACCATGGAAAATAACATTTGTAACAAAATCTGCAGATTTAACAGCATAATCGTTACCTGCGTTAATCATTACTTTAAGTCCCATATCTTTTGCTTCTTGCATTTTACCAACCTGCTGCTTACAAACATTTGCTCGGGAAATAACATCATCATCGTTATAATCAGCACCCAAAACATAACCATTATCTCTATAAGAAATACCAGCAAGGCCATATTTTGAAGCATTTTTTGCAAGAACATCAGAAGCTTTATTAATTGCCTTTGGATTCAAGAAGAAGTAAGTATCACGAGTATCTAGTTTTCCGTACCAAATCTTAGAATATTCACTTAATTCAGCAATCTCATCACTGGCAAATCGTGCAGCATCACGATATTTATTAAATCCTGTAGAAGCACTTGAACGGTGAGCAAACTGAGTAGAAGCATCAAGATAAAGTTTTGCAGAAGTATTCTGTGTATCTTTAATCAACTTTTTAAATCCTGATTTACCACCTAACTGTTTAATAAACTTAAATTTCTTGAGATTTTGTTGTCTTATACCGCCGTTAATATCTCCAGATAATTTATAACTTACATTCTTAATTCCCATATTTTCTACTTCATTAATAATTGAAGCAGCTGATGAATAATCTGTAAGTTTATAAGGCTTAGTCTTAGGAACTCCGGCTACCTGCTGAACTTTATCTACAGCTCCGACTAATTCAATTGCAAGAGGAGTTTCTTCATTATTAACTTTCTTTTCATTTGCAAAAAGATAATTTCTATAAGCCTTTGCCATATCAACGTAAGAATTAGAATTAATAAATCTATAAATCTGAGTAATTCTTTCGCCAGCTGGTAAAGATTTTTCATATGAATACTGAGCACTAGTATTTCTTGAAGAAACTTCAAACTGTTCTCCGTGGATCATCTTATAATCAGCACGAATATAGTTGTAACTTGCAAGCTTTCCTGCAATTTCAGCATTAATACCTGCATATTCAGCACCATTCTTAATTATTGAAACAAATCCTGAATTTTCTGAAGCAAGACCAAATACTGGATAAGCGGCTCTTGTTTCTGTAACTACAGCAGAACGATCAGAACCATAATCCCATCCATAAACATCTGCATAATAGTTATTCTGGCGAGTTTTACCATTATTAAAATTAATAACAGCTCCACCACCTTCAGGGACTAACATATATCCTTCTGAGGAAGTTCCACCTGCACCAAAATATGGAAGAACAGAAAGCTGAACAATTGGGAATGTGTGACGATATAAAATCTTATCGTAAGGAATATCAACAATTAAATCATTTCCATCAAGTTTATAAGAAACTGTAATACAGAAAGCTGGTTCAATCTTTTCGTTTACTTCCTTATATAATTCACGGTGACGAAGATAATCTTCATCAGAATAACCAATTTTTTCAAAAATACTTTCACACTGAACTTTAAGGTAAGAATTTAAAGGATTAAAAATTAAATACAAGTTATCATCTTCTAGTCCAGGATATTTTCTGCGAAGTTCTGCTTCATTATCACTTGATTTAAGATTATCTATATCAACAAGTCTGTAACAACGTTTTGTAATTACGTTCTGATCTGCCTTAGACATCTTTTCAAGATATTCATCCATATCCTCTTCGTAAATTGCAAGAGGATATTTAAATTCACGTTCCATCTGGCTGATTGTATAGTCTACGGTGATTTCATTTGCTGATTTTTTTACATCAAAGAAATCTCTTTTAATACTATATGTGTATGTGTCGTAAACATTATCTACACCATTTTCTGTAGAATATTTAACAAGGAAAGTTGACTTCATATTGTTCTTTTCTTTTACAAGAGCAATAGGGTCACTATCCACATCTACAGGATTTGAATACCAAACATGACCATTATCTTTCTGTAAAACACTAAACTGAGTAGTTTTTACATCCATTTCAAAACGTAACTTATCATTTTCCAAAACATAAGTTTCAGGCATTTCTTCTGCATGTTCATATGGTTTGATAAATGCATCAGTTAAATGAGAAACGTTAATCAATCTGATTACAATATATGTAATAAATCCAACTATAGCTAAAACAATTCCAAGTCCAACATAAAATTTAGCTGTTGGTTTGTGCCATTCCCAAGTCTTTGTTTTCATAGGCTTTGGACGACCAATATACCATTCTGGATATTTTGAAGCTTTTGCTTTTTTTACCTTAGGCGCTTTAGGAGCCTTTGGCATTTTTTCATTTTTCATTTTTTCCATTCCAAAACTCCCATCAGTTCAATCTGAACATAACTTCTCTTCCGAGTGAAACAAAGTAAGCAACACCCTGAGAAATCATACTAAAGAACAACAACATGATAAAAATAAATACAAGCATTCCGAACAAGGTGATGATTGTAAATAATATTGTTTTTCCAAATCCATAGGCATTAATCATCATCATCGCCATGAAAATTAAGATTAAACACCAGCCTAAAGAAATATTATTGAATACGTTATAGAAAGTTTGACCTTCATAAGTAAACAAATTACTCAAAATAAGAAGTGGAATCTGAATAAGTGGATATGGGAATAAAGCATAAGCAGTACCCATATAAATATCACCCAGATGACCTTTACCATCGAATAAAGTTGTTACACCCCAGTTACAAAGACAGAAAATAGCAAGAGGTAAAAGGATTGAAGCAACGTGCATCAAAATATTTACTTCTTCCCAGTTTACATCCTGGAACAAGAAACTTGTAAAATGAAGTTTCCAAATGTGGGTAAATACTGTAAGAATTACAATAAAATTTGCTGCGGCATAAGAACCACGTTTAGCATGAATCAAATCCCACATACCATCGGCAGGGTGGGTGATTACATAAAATGCATATTTTAGAGTATTTCCAAAACGAACATATGTTTCTTTTTGAACAATTTTGTTTAATTTCTTTGTTATATAACTCATAATGATCTAAGCTCCCGTCTAAGTTTTTTAATTCGTTTAATTACAAACGGAACCAGAATTACAAGGATAATTACACAAACAACCCATGTAAGATTTTTTTCAATCCACTCTTTACGATAATAAGTAAAGGCTTTAGAGTAATTTGTCTTATCTCTCTTCAAGCGGAAATATTCCATAGCTTCTTTGTATTTTTCCTGGCGGAAGCAAGATTTACCTAAACCAATGTAAGCTAAATCATAATTTCCGTTCATTTCCAATACTTCTGACCAAACATCAGCTGATTGATCATATTCACCAATAGAATAAAGTTCTGTAGCTTTGTAAATCTTATTACCATATTCAGTTGGTGTAAAAACTGTAAGAGAAGCGTTCATTGAATCAAGAACTAACAAATCTTTTCCAATATGTTCAAGTGAAGAAGGACTTCTGAAGAATCCGTCAAGGTTACCTCTGTTA
This sequence comes from Treponema sp., assembly GCA_024682655.1. Classification (GTDB taxonomy): domain Bacteria; phylum Spirochaetota; class Spirochaetia; order Treponematales; family Treponemataceae; genus Treponema_D. The sequence continues at coordinate 13,750 of JAIKYZ010000104.1, read as the reverse complement.
CCAAAAGCAAACAAAAGAAGCCCCTGGTTATTATAACCAAACAAACGTCCACGAGATTCATCAAGTGCTATATAAATATCATCTTCAAGAACAGTAATATCAACAAAGTGAGCAGGCTCTTTTACACCGGCAGCATTACCCCACTGCAAATCACCAATAGGAGGAGTTTTTCCGTTTTTAACAAGAATATCATTTCCTAAAGCATTTAAGCGGCGAATAGGTTTTGCTTTATCACTTAAAAGGTCCCACTGTTCAAAAGTTTTTGTTACAGCATAAATAAAACCTTCACTATCCATTACAGCATTTGAATATTCTGTAGGAACAAAAGATTCCATCTGTTCACGCTGAGCTTTTGTAGAAAAATAGCGCTTCCAAAGATAATCGGTCCAGTTATAAGTTACTTCGCTGGCACCATAAAATCCTGCAAAAGAACCATCATATTCATATTTCAAGAAACCTTTGTTTACGTTCTGAGCAAGAATATAAGCACGGCCCTTTGTATCGGCAACTACTTTCTGTGGATAGAAAGTTTTTCCTTTTTCATAAGTAGGATCATCTGGTTCTACAAATGAGAAAAGGTAGTTAAGATCTTTATCAAGTTTTACAACACGACCATTTTTTGTATCTGCAATAAAGAAAGAACCATCTTCAGCATTAACAAAAATATCCTGAGGAGAATTAAAAGTATTAATAACTCCTTCTGGTGCATTAAAGCTTGAAATAACTCTATTTAATGAAAGAGTTTTGTCATCATTATAATTTAATTCCAAAATTCTATTGTTATCTTTATCTACAAGATAAACAGTATTTCCAAGGCAGAACAAACTTGCTGGAGATTTAAGTGGTGTATCAAGTTTGAAATCATCTGCATACAAAACACTTGAAACTCTATAAACGTCTGGAGATTTTTCAATTTCAGACCAATAGTCGTAAATGTATGTATCTGCTTTGGCAAAAAGACCACTTAGACAAAGAGCTAAGAGGCTTACGATTAATAATAGTTTTTTCATCATCTACCCCCTTAGTCCTTAAGTCCTGATGTAGCCATTGTTTCCATAATCTGGCTCTGTGAGAAAATAAAGAAGATAATAGGAACTGACATTGTAAATACGATTACAGCCTGTCCCTGACCCATACGAGCAATACCTCCGGCCTGAATCTGATTCAAAGCATAGGCAAGCATCTTTTTACTTTCTGTGTAAATGTACTGAACCTGTGGGTTATTCCATAAGTTCTGAATTGAGAAAATAGAAATTGTAAGCCAAGCTGGTTTTACGTTAGGCATAACAAGTTTCCAGAAAATCAATAATTCATTTGCACCATCAATTTTTGCAGCTTCGATTAAGGACATTGGGAATCCTTCCATAAACTGCTTCATAAGGAAGAGTCCTAATGAACCACCAATAGCAGGAAGAATTAAAGCCCAGTAAGTATCAACCATGTGAAGTCTACACATAATTAAATAGTTAGGAATACCTGTAACATAACCTGAGAACATCAAGGCAACTACTGCAAGTCTAAAGAATAAGTTTCCACCTGGGAAATTATACTTAGCAAGAACATAAGCGGCCATAGAAGCAATTACTACGTGTCCAACAGTACCAACTAAAGTTACAAAAATTGTATTAAATACATAACGTGTAAAAGGAACCCAAGACTGACTTAAAGTAACAAACAAATCTGAATAGTTATCAAAAGTTGGGTTTCTTGCAAAAACAGTCTGAGGCTGTTTAATAAGTTCATCAAGAGGCTTTAACGAACTTGTAATTGCAAAAACCAAAGGGAAAATCATCAAAAGTGAGAATAAACCCAGGAAAATATAAACACCAATATCTCCACCAACAGAACGGTTTGGCTTACGTCTATATTTATAGTGATGAATCTTTGGTCCAACATCTGCATATTTATTAATTTTACTCATTTTTCATCACCACCTATTAGTGTCCAACTCTATTAAGGAGAGCCTGAATTATCTTGTTACAGATAATCATAGTGAGGAACAATACAACGGCAATTGCTGATGCATAACCAAACTCAAATCGAGTGAAACCATAGTCAAACAAGTGAGTTACAATAGTACGAGCACAATAGTCAGTAGATGGATAACCTGCAAGAGTTCTAGGAACATCACATACGTTAAAGGCCTGTGTAATAGACATAACTGCTCCGAACAAAAGCATAGGCTTCATATTTGGAAGTGTGATATACCATAATTCCTGCCAACGGTTCTGAACACCATCAATATAACCAGCTTCATACTGTGACTGATCAATACCTTTAAGACCAGCAACAAATGAAAGGAATCCTGCACCTAAGGACTGCCATAAAATTACTGGTACGATAACTTTCATTACTGTTTTAGGATCTGTAAGGAAGTAGATTGGGCTACTTACAAGACCAGTTTTGATTAACCAAGAGTTTAACCAACCATAAGCATCATCACTGAATAACTTCTGGAAAACTGTAACTACCATACCACCGGCAATAGAAGGGGCATAGAAGAAGAAAACAACCAATGTTCTAACCCATTTTGGAAGCTCATTAATAAGCCAGGCAAAAAGGAAGGCCAGAATATAACCAACAGGACCAGTAATAATAGCAATAAGGAAGGTATTCTTTACCGCAATCTGGAAAACTTCATCCTGGAGGAAGAGGTTGATATAGTTTCTTGCACCAATAAATTCAGGTTTTTCCAAAATATTAAAGTTTGTAAAACTATAATAAATAGAATTGATTACTGGGCAAACATAAAAAGTTATAAACAAAATTGCATAAGGTAAAAGGAACAAATAACAGAATTTCAAAGTTTTTGCCTTATGAATAGTGTCTGTTAACTGCAATTTTTTTCTATCAAAATATTTATTCCACATTTCGCTCATAATATTTCTCCACTACTCTGTAGGTAATTTAAATTCCTGACGTTTACGTGTCAGCTCTTCATTGATTTTACGAGTATAGTCAATCAATGTTTCGCGAGGATCGTCTTTTTCGTTAATAACTTTACGAGCACCGTTAACAACGTGTCGTGGAGTATAGTAACTACCAGGAACTTCTGGAACACCAACAGTGTCTTTCAAAGAATTTACAAGGATTTCAATCTGCTGAGAATTCCAAGGAAGCTGCTTAAGAGCCTCAACATTGGCTGTAGCATAACGAGCAGAAGAACCAAGTAAAGCTTCAATTTCACGACCAAATCGTAACTGTGATTCAGAAGATGTCCACCATTTCATAAATTCCCATGCATCATGCATACGGGATTCGTTCTTCATAACTTCTCTCAAAGTCTTTTCATCAACATTTACAACTAGATTATCATCAACTTTACCGGCGATAATTGAATCATAAGAAGTGTTAGAAAGATCTGTTTCTTTCAAATCATCTAAGTCAAGTCCTTTCTTAATCATCATTGTACAAACTGTACCAGCAATTGATGAACGGTCGATACTACCGTCTTCTTTTTCTGTTCCAAGAAGATATGTAAAGTCCCAAAGACCACGGATTTCTGGAGCAGAAACTGTAAGAGTGTTGTACATTGTATAGTTCTGAATACCAAGTGGCATTTCACCTACACGGAAACGGTTTGCAAAGTCAAAGTAAGCAGGAAGACCATAACTATTAAAGAGGCTTGTATAAACCTTAAAGGCTTCAATACCAGCTTCGCTATCAATTACGCTCTTTGTACCTTTATCGTTATAAACCTGACCACCATTTTGATATAACATTGCGTATAAAGTTGTCATATCAGGGTTAACAATCTGAGGGAAAGGAATACCAACATCAAGATTTTTTCCCTGTAAAGTAGGAAGGATTTCAATTAATTCTTCCCAAGTTTTTGGAACTTCAACACCAATTTCTTCAAGAATATCTTTACGATAGAAGAGCATATTAAAGCTTTCTGTTTCTGGAAGTGCATAAAGTCCACCGTCATATTGATAAGGGATATAAGCACTAGGATAGAAGCGTTCAAGAACTTCTTCACAATCTTCAAAACGCATTAAGTTAACGTTTGCATTACGTAAAGCATAGTCAATTGGCTGTGACTGATATGTAGAAACTACAACATCAGGACCATTACCAGCAACTACGGCATTCAATAAAGAATCTGCAACAATAAGTTTTACGTTTACATTGATTCCAGTTTGAGGAGTAAAGGTATCATCAATCATGTTCTTTAAGAGCTGTGACTGATCACGACCAGTTAAGATCCAAACTTCAATCAAGTGTTCTGCATTTTCATCATAAACGTTACCAAGACTTGTAGAATCTACAAAGAATGATGTAAAGAATGAACGGATTTCATGACCTGCATTCTTAAACCAGTTTGCCTTAATTTTAGCAATCTTATCATTTGCAGACTGAAGAATAATATAATCAATATCAAGTTTTGTTTCTGTCAAAGAAAGCAATGAAGAACCAAGGGTTGTAATATTATCTTTGAAAGTTGAGAAAGATCTTGTAATTTCATCTGGACGTTTATAGAAATTTTCCAATTCAATAGCAAGAGTTTCTGCAGGAGCAATCTTATCTGATTTTTGTCCTGTAATTTCAACAAATCTATCAACCTGTCTGTAAAGGCGACGGCTTTCTACAAGCATTGCTTCATATTCCTCTGGATAAACTTTATCGATTGCATAATCACGATAAGGGTCTGGATTTTTACCTGTAAGTACAAGGATTGTACGGTAAATAATGTTCAAACGATAAATACTATCATTCAAATCATTAATAATATTTCCTACTTCACCAAGAGTAGCTTCAAGTCTTACCTTGTGATTACCCTTTGATAAATAAAGTTTATATGGATTTCCTTCTTTATCTGAAAGTGTTACCAATTCCCAGTCTGTACTGTAATTAAATCCTACAGATTCAAGACCGTCAATTGGGATTTCTCCATCGATATAAACAGAACGGCAGGCAACATAACCACGCTGATAAAGCTGACGTGCTTTTACAGAAAGTGTATACCAGCCATCTTCAGGAACTTCAACATTCCATTCAATCCACTGTCCAGGAGATTTCCATGATTCTCCACCTGTGTAGTTCAAAATTGTATTTTTTACACTATAAGGTTCTGTTGTAGCCGATGAACGGTCATAACGGGCAAATAATGAAGGATCTGAACGGGCAACAGAATCTTCACCCTGAACTTTAATTAAAACATCAGTTTTAGTATAAGATTCTGGTTTAGAAGGCTGTTTTGCCAAATACTGTTCATAAGTATCATATTTAATAACAGGAACCAACTGGAATTTACTGATTCCCATAGGTTCATTAGAAGATTTAAATGTAATTTCATTGTGACCAGCATCAAAGTAGAAAAGATAAGGTTCAGTTTCGTAACCTAAATCACTTTTAAATCTAACTGTTTGAAAGTCAAAGAATTCGACCTGTGAAGGACGGATACTATTTCCCTGGTTATCGTATTTAATCTCACCACCATCTCGCCAAAGTCGGTAGAAAGACAAAATATCAGCACCACTAAATGGAACTTCTCCATTAATGTAAACACTTCTTTCCATGGTTACATTTCTTGATGGAGTTGCAATATATTCCATGGAAATATTATAGAAGCCAGCTTCTTTTACATCCACAGACCAAGTTACAGAAGATCGGTCTTCTGTAAGAACGACATCCTTTCCATGATAATCTTTTTCAATTCGAGTACCATAAGACTTAGATTTATCAAAGTTAAAAATGTCAACATCTACTGTAACAGAAGGATTTTTAGCATTTTTGTAATCTGCTATATACTCCGAGTAAGTTTTAGTAGAGGAAGTAACACCAACACTTGAAGATAAATCAAAACCTTCGTACTTCTCACTGAAATCTTTATCAGGAATAAGGCTGAAAACTGCGACAAGTACAAGTATGGCAGCAAGGCCAATCAGTAAATTTCGCAGAGTTTTGTTAATTTTAATTCCTTTCATAATAGCAAATATTATAACATAAAGGTCTAAAATTACATAGGAAAAAATACCGATTAAAGCCACAAATTCAAGAATTTTTAAGTAAAATAAAGTAATTCAATTTTCCGTTAAACAAAAATAAGGTTAAATTTACTTTCGTTAGAAAATTAATTTAACCTTATAGATTAACTAAGTTCGCCTAAATACATTATTTTGAATTTTTGAAGTAACTGTTGAATTCCTCGTCAGAATGTGGTGAATGATTTTTTCTTGATTTCTTTTCTTTATCATTAATATTAGCACTCTTAAGATTTTCTGTATCATCAAAAGCCTGGTCTTCAGTAATAATATCAGCAGAAGGAATTATAAGAGCTGCCAGAAGATAAAGAATTATGCCAAAACCTTTAAAAAGGGCAATAATAACCAAGATAAGTCTGATTATAGTTGGATCACAATTAAAAAATTCTGCAATACCACCACAAACACCAAAAATCATTTTATTTTTATTTGATTTGTATAACTTCTTTTTCATACTAATATCTCCTTATTCTGAAAATTTGATTTCTACCTTACCAATTCCACAATTTATTGAAAGATGATTATCTTTTTTGTCTGGTCCGTAATACTTTAAAAATCCTGTTTTCTTCTGATTATTAAATTTAACTTCGCCAAGGCCAACTTTTGCATCGTAAGAATAATCTTCTTCCCTGCCATTTATATCCAGTACAATATTTCCCATTCCACAATCAAGATTTGTGTTTCCCTGAAAAATTCCACTGGCACTAAGTTTTCCCATTCCACATCTGAAATTTGAGTTTTTACCGCTTATTTTTCCAAGACTTAAGTTTCCTGCCCCTACTTCAAAATGGCCTTCTTCAAAAGTTAGATTTATTTCTTTTGCCTCAAAAGATCCGGCTCCAAGATTTATTTTAAGTCTGTTGATTTTTGCCTTATCTGGAATTGTTACAAGTATTCTAGGAACAACCCTTTCCTGTCTGTCATGACTCCAGAAATTGAAATTTACCCTTTTGTTGTTATAAATGTTGAGACTTCCATTAGAAGCCAATTGCACGCTTAGACTTTCTTTTGCAAGGCCCAGGCTTTCGACTGCATAATAATCTCCGGGGATAGCAACAACTTCTGCAGCAGAAAAGGTCAAAGTTAAATTTCTAACTTGTGATTTTTCAAAAGAATAAAAAAGATGCCCTGAATTTTCATCAGAAGATTCCTCTGTAGATTCTGAATCTTTCTCAGAAGATTTTGCCTTTGCCAGACTGTTTGCCAGCTTTGACTCAATGGTTTTAGCAAGTTCTTCCGGGCTGCCCAGTTCCTTCATAATTTCTTCATCATTATCAGCATCTTCAAAATAATCTGAATAATATGAAAGAGCCTCTTCCCTTTCGTCATTGGTCAGAGAAGTTAAATTTTTCCCCAACTGATCTAAATACTCCTGTCTTGTCATTTATACACTAACCCCCATCAATATTTCATCAATGCTTTTTTTGTTAGAAAGCCATTCTTTACGATAAGAATCTAATAAAATCATTCCATTTGAAGTAATTTTATAATATCTTCTGTTTCTGCCCTGAAATTCCTGATCGTAAGTTTCAAGGTAACCATCTTTTAACAATCTCCTTAAAACTGGGTACAAAGTACTTTCAGAAACATCAAAAACCTTTCTGACATCCTGAGTAATTTTATATCCATAAGTTCCCCCTTGAGAAACAACAGAAAGAACAATCGCATCAAGAAGACTGCTTCCGGTAATAAACATTAACACCTCTCATTAATAAGTTTCTTTTACAATTATGATATTATATTCTGTATAATATTGTGTCAAGTTAAATATTATTTATTGCTCAATATTATTTTTAAAATAAAAAAAGGAGTGATTTTTAATTAATCACTCCTTTACATATTTTATGCAAATAAGATTCTATTAGTTACCGTAAGTTGCAATAAATACACCGGCGGCAATTGCAGTTCCAATTACACCAGAAACGTTAGGTCCCATAGCGTGCATTAAAAGGAAGTTTGTAGGATCTTCTGCCATACCAACCTTATTAGCAACACGGGCTGCCATAGGAACAGCAGAAACACCGGCAGAACCAATAAGAGGGTTAATTTTATCTTTAAGGAAAAGATTCATAATCTTAGCCATAATCAAACCACCAGAAGTTGCAATAGCAAAGGCAAGTAAACCAAGAAGAATAATTCCAAGAGAATTTAAGTTCATGATTTTTTCTGGAGTCATCTGTGAACCTACACCAAGAGAAAGAAGAATTGAAACAATGTTCATCAATTCATTTTCCATTGTCTTTGAAAGTCTCTCTACTACTCCACATTGTTTTACAAAGTTACCGAATGCAAGCATACCGATAAGTGGAGCTGCAGGAGGAAGAAGTAAAGCGGTTACCAGTAAAAGCATCATTGGGAAAAGGATTTTTTCTGCCTTTGATACTGGACGTAACTGCTTCATCTTAATCTTTCTTTCTTTTTTGGTAGTAAGAAGTTTCATAATTGGAGGCTGAATCATTGGAACCAAAGCCATGTAAGAATAAGCGGCAACGGCAATTACAGCCATCATCTCTGGAGCTAATTTTCCAGAAACGTAAATTGAAGTAGGACCATCAGCACCACCAATAATAGCAATTGCAGAAGCCTGTTTCATTGTATAGTCAATTCCTGGAATATAGTTCATAAGAGCTACACCAAACAAGGTAGCAAATACACCAAGCTGAGCAGCACCACCAAGTAAAGCCATCTTAGGATTAGCAATAAGTGGACCAAAGTCTGTCATTGCACCAATACCCATAAAGATAAGCATTGGGAAGAATTCGTTTCCAACACCTGCTTTATAAATAATGTGAAGCATACCATCTGGACCAGTTCCCATTCCAGCACCTGGAATATTTACAAGGATTGTACCAAATCCAATTGGAATAAGAAGAAGTGGCTCAAAACCTTTAGCAGCACCAAGGTAAACAATAACAAAACCTACCAGCATCATTACAAAAGACTGCCAGCCAGGAGCTTTTTTCCCTGCAAATGGGTCAACGGCAACTGCGGCTTCCTTTGCAGCTTCTTCAGCCTTTTCTTCTGCCAATTCAGCAGCTGTTTCTGTGTGGAAAATCTTATAAATACCGGTATTTTTACCAATATTTTGAAAGAATTTTTTTACAGAAATTTTTGGAATATTTTCAGAGCCCTTTACAATTGTAGTATGTCCAACAGAAGACTTAGCTCCTGAAGAACTATCGGAAGTTCCACAACCTGCGAAAGAAAGAACTAATGCAATCAAACATACAATAGAGCAGGTTCTGAAAACTTTATATTTATCATCTTTTTTGTTTAATTCTGTTTCCATATCACTCTCACAAAATTACTGAATTTCTGCCAAAGTAGCACCTTGGGCAATCTGAGAACCAGTAGCAGCAAGGAAGTGAACTTTACCTGCAGCACCAGCTTTAATTTCCAATTCCATCTTCATAGATTCAACGATGATTACTGTAGTATCAGCCTGAACATCAGAACCTTCTGCAACAGCATATCTAAGCAAAGTACCTGCAACAGGAGCTGCAACTTTTGCACCAGCACCAGAAGATGCAGCAGGCGCAGAAGAAGATGCTGACCCTGGAGCAGCAAATGAAACATCGTAAGAAGTTCCATTTACCTTTACATTCATCTTATCGCCGGCAGGACCAGTTGTTACATCATAAGCTTTACCATTGATATTGATTGTATAAGAAGCACCTTTGTTTTCACCAGCAGCAGTTGAGCCTGTTGAAACTTCTTTTTTAGCAAAGGTAGAAGCGGCATCAACAGGACCCTTAGAACGTTCTGCAAAGAATTTTGGAGCAACATTAGGGAACATTGCATATGTGAGAACGTCTTCGTCAGAACCGTCACCACCAGCCTTCTTAGATTCTTCAACCATTTTATCCCACTCAGGTGGAATTTCATCAGCAGGACGGCAAGTCATAACTTTGTCCATACCATTCTGCTTAAGAGCTTCTTTTACTAACTCTGGATCTGCATCTGTAGGAAGTTTACCGAATTTACCTGTAATAAGGTTACGGAAGTCCTGAGTCATTACTTTATAAGGTCCCATAAGAACATTCATCACAGCCTGTGTACCAACAATCTGTGATGTAGGTGTTACAAGTGGAACATAACCTGCAGCCTTGTGAACTTTTGGAAGCTCTGCAAGTACAGCGTCCATCTTATCCCCTGCATTCTGCTGTTTGAGCTGTGATTCAAGATTAGAAAGCATTCCACCAGGAACCTGTGAAAGAAGAATACGAGTATCTGCACCAAGGAAAGCTGATTCAAGTGAAGAATAGTGTTTACGAACTTCACGGAAGTAAGCAGCAATTTCAAGAAGAAGTTTTGTATCAAGGCCAGTATCCATATCTGTACCTTTAAGCATTTCTACTACAGTTTCTGTTGGGGAGTGTGAAGTTCCCATAGACATAGAAGAAATTGCTGTATCAAGCCAGTCAGCACCAGCTTCAGCAGCCTTCAGAAGAGTAGCAACTGAAAGACCAGTTGTGGCGTGTGAGTGGATTTCGATTGGGAGATCTACCTTAGCCTTAATTTTCTGTACAAGGTCAAATGCATCGTAAGGTTTTAAAAGACCTGACATATCTTTAATACAGATAGAATCTGCACCAAAGTCAGCATAAGTCTTAGCAAGTTCTGCATATTTTTCATTTGTATGGAATGGAGTTACGGCATAAGAAATAGCCATCTGAACATCTACTCCAGATTTTTTAGCAGCCTTTGTAGCACATTCCATGTTACGAGGGTCATTACATGCATCAAAGATACGGAAACAACCAATACCATTTTTAGCAGCTGTAGCAACGAACTTTTCTACTACATCATCAGCATAGTGCTTGTAACCAAGAAGGTTCTGAGCACGAAGCAACATCATAATTTTGTTATTTGGAAGGGCTGCATGAAGTTTGCGGAGACGATCCCATGGATCTTCATTCAAGAAACGGATACAAGAGTCATAAGTAGCTCCACCCCATCCTTCAATATATTTGTAACCAACCTTATCGAGTTTGTCGCAGATTGGCAGCATATCTGCTGTAGTCATACGTGTTGCGTGAAGACTCTGGTGAGCATCACGAATTGCAAGTTCTGTAATTCCAACTTTAGCCATCTTTTATATTCTCCTAAATTACGATTTTAATGTCTTGTCATGGACAGCAGCAGCGATTGCCGCAATGATTGCACCATCATTTCCAGTCTGCTGAACTGGAGTTGAAGCCACTGGAGTTGCTGCTTTAGCAGGTTCTTCTTTATCCAACTTAAAGGCATGAACAATTGCATGGAGCAATTTCATACTTAAAATAAGAATAATGATAAAGCTGAAAACAACACTCATACCAAGCAAAGTCAGTAGTCCGCTCTGACCAAGCATTTCAGTAATTGTCATATATCAATCCTTAAAAAAAGTTTCTTAAAAAAAATCGAAAAATTCTATCCCGATTTTAATTGTTGGAATTATAAATTATACCTATCAAAAATTCAATTCCACTTTTTCTTAAGTTGGATTATATAGGGTATCTTTTAATAAAGTTTTTACTATGTTAAAATAGATTAAGGATTTTTTATGACTATTTCAAACTGGATATTTCTTTCTCTTTCAATAATTTCTATTGCAATTTACATTATTTCTTCCATTAAGAAATGGGAAATTATAAAAAAAATCTCTGCAAGCTTTTTAATGCCATTTATTGCAGCCTTGAGTATTAGTTTTTTATACAACGAACTCCCAGATTCACGTCATACAATATTAACCACTATTGTAACAATGGCAGTGGCAACACTAACAGAAATCCTTTTTATTTACGAACATAAAAAAATTTTCCGTATTCTTTTTAGGCTAGCTTTTATGCTGACTGTTTTAAGTTGGATGGAGCTATATAAATCAACATTCTACATCTATTCTTTCTCAAAATGGATTTCTATTCCTGCAAGCATAATTTATGGTGGCGGAAGTATTTATATTTTAGTATTAACTGGCAAACAAAAGATTTACGAATACATTATGTTCCTTACAGCCCTTATAGTAGGAATTATTCTACATTTTAATTCCTTAATCAGACTCTGTTATGGCTTTAACCTTGCTACAATACTTTTATTCCTTGGAACAAGTCTTACACTGGCTCACACAATTTTTTATATTCTTGATTATGCAAAGTTTCATTTTAAATATGGCAAAAAAATCAATTTTATATTGTTTATAAGCGCCCAAACTCTAATCACTTTTTCTAACGTAATATTAATGAGATAAAAAAAGGACTGATAAAGAAAACCTTTGAGTTCCCTAAATCAGTCCTTCTACACTAAACAGGCCTAGCCTATTGTTTTTAGAACAAATCGCTCCAACCGTACAAATTACCCTTAGCAAGTTTTCCAGACTTAAGAGCTGAATCCAATTTTGCTAAAGACTTAACAGCACCAACTGCAAAACCTTCTCGGCTTCTGGCTGTATGAGTAAGTTCGATTGTATCTGCAGTACCATCAAAGAATACCTTGTGAGTACCAGGAATATTTCCACAACGGGTAGAACTTACATGCAACTGATTAGCCTTTGGTCTTTCGTGGAAGGCATCGGTAACAATTTCAGTTTTATTTTTATTTCCAAGCATTACGCGTCTTGCAATTTCCAATGCAGTTCCAGATGGAGAATCTGCCTTTTGATTATGGTGGGCTTCCCAGGTTGCAACATCGTATTCAGAATAATCAGCCATAATTTTTGCAGCTTCTTCTACAATCTTATAGAACATATTTACACCGATTGAGAAGTTTCCAGCAGTCATAATAGTACCGCCAACATCCTTGGCGAGCTTTGCAATTTCTTCATGTTTGTCATTCCAGCCGGTTGTTCCTACTACAAGTGGAAGTCCAAGTGGAAGCAAAGCCTTAATATTTTCTATAACTGCAGATGGATGAGTAAACTCAATAATTCCTTCTGCCCCGGAAGATTTTACGGCACGGGCCACAGCGGCACCATCACCAGCGGGAACCTTTACCTGAGCATCATCTGCCATTGTATCAATTGTTACTACAACTTCGTGGCCATCGCGGATTGCACACTGTTCAATCATGTGGCCCATTTTTCCATATCCAACTAATGCTATTTTCATAAAAAACTCCTTAGTGATAAAGCTAAAAATGCGTGCAAATTAACTAAAATAGGCACTGTGTAAAATCTGAACAGTTTTGTCAGCTTCATCATCATCAACAATCATAGAGATATTTACTTTACTTGCACCCTGAGAAATCATCTGAACATTGATTCCTTCATCTGCAAGAGAGTCAAAACCTGAAGCAAGTATTGCAGATGAATGAGCGGCATCACAAATGATTGTTACAATTGCTTTATCCTTGCGTACTGTAACCTGGCTAGCCTGTTCCAAGTCTGCAATAAGACCTGAAAGATCAGCCTTAGTATTTACTGTAAGTGATACAGAAACTTCAGAAGTAGCAATTACATCAATACTGATATTCCACTTTAAGAAATTATTGAATACATGAGCAAGGAAGCCGCAAGCACCCAGCATACGTGAAGAAACAATATCAATAACGGTAATGTGTTTTACGGTTGTAATGGCACAAACAGGAGGTACCTTTCCATTGTGTTTTTCAACAATGATAGAGCCAGGACTTGTAATATTGTAAGAATTCTTTACACGAACTGGAGTTCCTGTTTTACGAACTGGAAGCATTGAACGAGGATGAAGAACCTGAGCCCCGAACATTGCCAGTTCCTGAGCTTCTTCGTAAGTAACTTCTGGAACAGGCTTTGCTTCTTTTACAACTCTTGG
>JAIKYZ010000097.1 GCA_024682655.1 Treponema sp. | reverse complement strand
CGGCCTTAAACATAGCAGTTCTTTCTGCACAATTTGTAAGGCCAAAAGACCTGTTTTCTACATTACAACCATAAAAAATCTTATTCCCCTTATTCTAAATTTCCTGTAGGCGCTGCTTTACTTTTTGAAGATGGAAAGATTTTTTATGGTTGTAATGTAGAAAACAGGTCTTTTGGCCTTACAAATTGTGCAGAAAGAACTGCTATGTTTAAGGCCGTTTCTGAAGGTTATAAAGAACTTGTGGCTGTCGCTATTTCAACTCCAAAGTCAGAATATCCTGTTGGACCCTGTGGTGCCTGCCGCCAGGTTTTAACAGAATTTGGAAAGAATGATGTTCCTGTAATTTTTGGTCCTTCTTATGAAAAAGCGGTAAAAAAGACTCTTGGAGAATTATATCCTTTTGATTCTTTGCATGAATTAGCTGAAAATTAGGAAATTTTTCTTTATATTTCTATACTTTTCTAACTATTGACAGAATATAGTAAATTATGCAAAAATATTTAAATCAATTCAATTAAAAATTTTTGGAGAATAATATATGGCTGATGAAATTCTTACTATTGAAGATGTTGCAAAATATCTCCGAGTTTCTGATAGAACTGTTTATGATTGGGCTCAAAAAGGTGAAATTCCTGCTGGTAAAATTGGTACAGTATGGCGTTTTAAAAAATCTGATATTGAAAATTGGGTAAATGCCAGACTTTCCCCAGATTTAAATAAGCCAAAAGAAGCTGATGTTCAAGTTAAAAATATTCTTTCTCCAGATAGAATCTTGTTTATAAATCAAAGTTCAAAGCACGATGCCTTAGTTCAGCTTTCCGAAGTTTTAGCAACTGCACCTCAGGTAAAAAATGCTTCTGAATTAACTACTGAAATTTTAAAACGCGAAGAATTGATGTCTACTGCTATTGGTAGAGGAATTGCAATCCCTCACGTTAGACTTTCTTCTGTAACTGATTTAGTTATGGCTGTTGGTGTTTGTAAAAAGCCAATCGAGGATTTCCAGACTTTTGATGATCAGAAGGTAAATCTTTTATTCATGATTGCTGCAGCCTATAATCAGCATGCTTATTATTTACAGACAATTTCTCATTTTAGTGGAAAATTAAAGAAAGATGACTTAAGAGAAAAGATTATTAATTCTGACTCTGAAATTGACGTTTATAATTTAATTTTACACTCATAAAAGATAAGGTTACCTAAGGTAAAATTACAGGGATCCATTTAGATTGATCTTGAAAATCTGCACTAATCATACCCCAGGTAACCTTTGCTGTTGTTTCTCCAAAGATAAAATATCTGTCACTTCCCGGTAAAGTATAAATCTGACCTGGGGCTTCTATTTCAGTTGCAACCATTGCATGAGAATATTCATTAGAAATCAAAAGTAAACTTTCAATTCCAATTTCTTTTAATAAAAGAGCAACTAATAAACTTCTGCTGTCACAATCATTTCCTTTTCCACTTAAAACTGCCGGAAGGGAAGTGAAATCTGCTGAATTTTTTTCTTCTGCTCTTTGATAGTCAAAAGTTTGTACCCAGGATAATAAATACTGAGCATATTTAATTGGTGCATTTTCTGGATTTTCTTTTTTTGCCTTATTGTAAAGACTTTTGTAAATATCCATTCCAGCCTTTTCAATTCTAGAATAGGAATCTTTATAAATACTTCTGTAATAACGCTGCCAGGCTTCCTTCCTCAATTCATTATTTGCGTACATGCATAAAACTGCATATTCCATATCTACAAGGAATTGAGATGCTTCAAGGTCGCTTTTATCAATTGAAGTTGTAATTTTAGTATTTTCAATATTCAGGGTAAGACTTTGATTTCCTTCTTTTGGGAAGGCGTAGGCCATAATAATTCCCGGACAATTATAAAATTCAGTATTTACATTTAAGGAATTTATTGTAGAAATTATAAAGCGTTCATACATGTCAAAGGTCTTTTTATCACAATAGGCCAAAACTGTTATATAGTTATTTTCTTTTTCTAAAGGACAAGTAACGCCCCAGCCAGGATAAGCCTGATCAAGATTTATTGTAAAGTTTGAAACAGCAGAAATTGAATCATTCCATTTAAAAGCATCCAGATTTGGTTCAGCATTTAATTTTGTTAAATTCTGACTTAATATTTTTTTTACGCTGGAATCTTCTTGGTAATTAATTTTTATAAGCAGACTAATATTTAGTGGTTCAAAATTTAATAAATATCCACTACCATCTGCAGAATAATCAACTAAAGAATAGCCTTCTGGAAGATCCAGGGAAAAGTTATAATTATCATCTGAAAAAATTTCTGCATTTAATGTAAAAAAGCCAATAAAAATTAAAA
>JAIKYZ010000074.1 GCA_024682655.1 Treponema sp. | reverse complement strand
ATCACGTGAAAGCATTGACCAGGCACTTATCCGATACTTCAAGAAAAATACATCAAAGATTACTTTACCACTTGTTGGTACATGCTTTTATAACTGGGATGCAGAACCGTATGCACTCGAAAAACTTTGCGACAATCTCAGCTGTGATGACCTTCTCGGAATGGCTGAAAAGATTCGTAAAGCAAAACATGGTTTTTATGAATCACTTGAAGCATCAGTTCAGGCAGAACCATACAACACACACGACAAGAACTCAATTCTTGTTTGCATAGAAAGCCCGGAAGCTAAGATTACAGGTAATCCTGGTCTCGAAAAAGCCGGACACATCAGAGCACTTGCGGCAAAAATTATCCGTGAAGCAAAGCCTAAGAAGATGAACTATGGCGGAAAGCTTGCAAGCCTCGGTGGTGATTCTATTGTAGTTGAATTAGAGGTTTAATATGCGTGATAAATGGTTGATAGAAGAGATAAAGGAAAAATTCCGCGAAAACGATTATCCAGGTAGTTCATTAAATTGCGGTGTTTATCCTCTTTTCTACAACCATGGTAAATCAGTAGCAATTTATTATCCAGCTAAAAATTGCGTTTTGCTGGATGACGAAAAAATTATAAGACATGTATATTCCCATACTCAAGCTGACAAGCTTATGGAAAGAATACATGGTCATTATTTCAAAGGCAAACGAAATTATTACAAAAGGAATTCACATCATGAAAAATAAGAACTCTATAATTTTAGCAGCGTTAATTGCTCTTTTAATATTTGTACCATATCCGCCAATCGTATTAAAGTTTTTGTACTATGCAGACTTCGTTTTTGGGTTTGTAATTTTTGAAATATGCATTTTCTGTATATTTAAGAAATCTTATCCAAAAACGATTCCGTCCATACTTTCTCCAATGCTTATATATTTTTGTATTTATTCTATTGGACTAAATATAGCAACAGTAAGAATGATTCTGATTATGCAAAATTCAATTCCATTAATAACTGAATATGCAGAAGGCGGTTTCCTTAATTTTCCATACGCAGGTTATGTCATTTTTGCAGCTTCTATTCCGGGTGCTATTTTATTCAGCATAAAGAATAAAGACTTTGAAAATGAAAAATTAAAGGAAAGCTTTATTTACATAAGAGCAACTATGAAAGTCTTTTGTTTTACTTTCCTGGTGTCATTTTTAGGTAGTTCATTAATAGCTGTACTAAAAAACAATTTGCCTATTAAGGAATCAATTCTAAAGTCTCTTGGTTATTCCTGTGCAGAGCTATCAATTTATTTCATGCAAATGCTGCTTATTTGTGTTGGTGTAGATCTTTTATTGTCAGTAATAAAAAGCAAGACTAAATTTTTTAGTAATCTATAATCCAATAGTCATGGTATAATAATTATTATTCTGGAGGCTAATAAATGAAACGTTTGTTTTCTATTTTTATAATCTGTTTGCTTTCTTTTAATCTTTTTTCAGTAGATTTATCAAAAATCAAAATCGGTGATTCAAAAGCCTCATTAGTAAAACAATACGGCACACCTTTCAAAGAAATAAAAAATGGAAAGTTTGAATATGATGTTTGGCTTGATAAAAAAGATATCTGGCTTGCATCCTTTGAAGATGATAAAGTCGCAACCCAGCCAATGCTGCTTGATGAGTTCTTAAATACATTACTTGATTTAAGCAATGCTTTTTCTGATTTGGGGAATTCTTTTTCAGACTGGAATGCAGATGATACGTCAAACTCTTCAACTTCATCAGTAAGTTCTACAAATGCTAAGACAAAATCGGAAGTAAAAATAGATAAATCACTTCTTAAATCAATAGATATAACAGTTCTCGAATGTAAGATTTTCAATAAATCTTATGACCCGACACCTGGTTATCGATTAAAAGTCAAAAACAATTCTGATAAAGAAATCTCTAAACTCAGAATTGTCTTATATTTTTATGACAAAAAAGGCAAAGTGTTCTTTGAAAATGAATGTACATTAATTGATTCTGAAAGCTATTATAATCCAAAAAATCTAAAGCCAAATTATTCAACATTGGTTCCTGAATCTTCTTCTTCATTCCGTAGCGTAAGCGGTATGGATATCGAAGAATGGGACGAAGGTAAAGTTTCATTCGAAGTTATAGAATTAAAATAATTTCAATTTTCATATCATAAAATGGCAGACCAAAGAAAGGTCTGCTTTTTTTGTTTAAAAAAAGTCTTCCGTTTTACACCACTAGGTAAAACGGAAGAGCTTATAAGGAGTAAATTTGAAAGTTATTAAAACTTTGGTTTTGGTAGTCTGGAAATAAACCGTGTATTTACACAGTGGTTGGTTTCTTTCCAATAGGAGTTTGATTACTCTTTAATAATACCACACCCCCTGTCTCATATAATGAAGCACCGTAAAAATATTTTTAATTTTTTTAGCATGTAAAAAAAGCCTCCAAACTCTCTCCGGTTTGTCATTAGTCACGCCTTTTGCTAACGAAGCAATCCTTTTGTAAAGTCACACTTTATACTCTCCATTCATTCCGAATCACGAGTCCCAGCCAAACCCTCTGTCCATTAGTAGCCATTCTCTTAAAGCCTTTCTCTTGCATTCTGATAGCAAGATTCTTCTGGCACATAGCACGTTCATTATTTTTTGCACACCATTTCAAATAAGTCTCATAAAGAAGCTTTGTATGAAGTCGCCATTTCAGAGTTGCGTCAATCTCAAGACAGTCAGCAATAAAGGTTCCAACGCTATCCATATCAAAGCGGTATTCCTCATTTGCGTTTTTAATTGCATCCGGTTCATCTTTAAGACCTTCCTTTTTCCACATCTTAAAGCCCTGAATCAACCAGTTTAAAATGCCGGAATTTTCCGCAAGCAGTTTTTTCCCTAAATCTCCATCACGCTGCTGGGGAGGGATAGTCACTGTAAAAGGAATCATCTTAATACGTCTCCAGATACCGTTATCAGCTCCACGGATTTTTGGCTTATGATTAGTTGCCATAAAAATCTTAAAAGTTGGAGCAAAAGAGAAAAATTCACCATAAAGAAATCTTGCCGTAATCATATCACCGCCGGTAATCTGCTTAATCAAACTTTCGCTGATTGCTTTTCCCTGTTCAATCTCAGTTGTAGTAACAAGCCTCATTCCTTTAAGACGTGCCAGGTCGTTGCTCTGTTCAGAAGTTTTTTTCATAAAAGTTTCAGTCGCAGTGCTGCAGGCATAATCGCCGAACAGCGTCTGCAGTGTATTCAAGAAAGTTGATTTTCCGTTTGCACCTGTTCCCCACAATATAAAAATACATTGTTCTTTTACATCGCCACATAATGCGTACCCCATAGCTTTCTGAACAAAATGAATCAATCCTAAATCATTATCAAAAATCTGCATCAAAAACTTATCCCAGATCGGACACTGTGCGTCATCCTTATAAATAAATACGCTCTTTTTAGTACTCAGATTCTTAGGATTAGGAGGAAGACCTTTTCCGTTTTTCAAATCCAGTGTGAGCTTTTCAGTATTAAAAAGATAATTGTCAGTATCTAAATCACTGTCACGAACCTTGATAGCTTTTGACATTTTTAATAAACCAATTAAAGACTGAATCCGGCGGAAGCTTTCACTTTTAATCAGATGTTTTTCAAAAGCTCTCTGAAGTTCTAAGTCAGTAATGAATCGCAACCCCCGGTACATCTGATGCACAAACTCAACGCATTCTTCTTCAACATAGCCGTCGTTATCAACTTCCCAGCATGTACCGTTCCAAACGAGAAACTTATTATATTTTACACAGAAGCGAATCTTATCACCAAAAGCCTTAAGAAAATAATCGCGGTTAGTGATGTCCGTAAACTGCATTTCGCCCTTTACAAACTTATTAGCGCGAAGGTCTCGGCTAAGCTCTTCAATGGCTCTTCTTACATCTTTAGTCATCGGCGGTGTATCAGTTTTCTTTTTAGTCATCAATCATTCCTTTCTCTTTGAGTAAGAGATAGTAAGCCTTGAATCTCAATTGCAAAAGCTCAAAAGGATTCACTATATCATTTATGTCATACTTTTCATCAATCAAGGGTTTATTTTCATAAAGCGTAATAAGCGCATGAGGAAACTTCTCATAACTTTCCATCGACCAGTAAGCACAAAACTTATCAGCCTCAATACATGGCTTCAAGTTTGCAACCTTACCAGCATTATGATAAATATCAACATC
>JAIKYZ010000067.1 GCA_024682655.1 Treponema sp. | reverse complement strand
TAGTTTAATTACTCATAAAGTGGTGTAAGAGTTTTTACAATCTTGTCATATTCAGCATAAGCCTTATCGTAAGCAGCAACATTTTCTGCAATTGGGTTTGTACTCTTAGATTCGTCAAGTTTAATGTGTTCTGCACAAAGCTGAGCAATATCACACTTTCCAGACTGATTTTTTAAGCACCAGAGGGCCTGAACAGCACCACCAAGAGCGGCTGCTTCGTCCAAAAGTGGAACACGAATTGGAAGGTTCATAATATCTGCGGCAATCTGACGCCAGATAGGAGATTTTGAACCACCACCAATAAGGCGGATTTCCTTTGGCTGGAAACCAAGCTTACGGAAGGCATCAAGACCACCGCGCATAGCAAAAACAGCTGATTCGAGTGAAGCACGGGCAATGTTAGCTCTGTTTGTGTTGGCAGAAGTAAGACCTGTAATACTTGCACGTCCATTTGGAAGGTTTGGAGTTCTTTCACCATTGAAGAAAGGAATTACTAAAACGCCTTCAGATCCACAAGGAGCCTTTGCAGCTTCTCCATCAAGCTCTTTTACATCCATCTGGAAAAGTCCACGAACAAATTCAGTAGCAACTGTACAGTTCATTGTACAAAGAAGTGGTAACCATCCGCCTGTAGATGAACAGAAACCGCTCAAACCATTTGCAGGGTCAGCGATTGGTTTATCTGAATAACCGTAAAGAGTACCAGAAGTACCCATAGACATTGTAAGGAAGCCGTCTGCAACAGTACCAGTTCCAACAGCACCCATCATGTTGTCTCCACCACCGGCAGAAACAGGAATACCAACAGGAATTCCATAAGCGGCAGCAGCCTCAGCAGAAACCTTTCCGGCAGGAGCAGAAGGTTCAATTAATTTTGGAAGAAGATCAATAAGTTTTGAATCTATGATGTCACAAATCTTTTTAGACCAGCAGCGATTTTTTGAATCAAATAAAGCAGTACCAGAAGCATCACCATATTCCATTACATAGTCGCCTGTAAGCTTCCAGTTCAAATAATCGTGTGGAAGCATAATATATTTAAGAGCAGCAAAAGCATCAGCCTTGTGACGTTTAAGCCAGAGAATTTTAGGAGCAGTAAAACCGGTAAGCATAAGATTTCCAAGAGCTTCTACAACCTTGTCAGGGCCACCTGCAGCATCAGTAATAATCTTACATTCTTCTGTAGTTGAAGTATCACACCAAAGTTTGATGTTATAAAGTTCTTTTCCGTCCTTATCGAGTGGAACAAAACCATGCTGCTGACCAGAAACACCAATTGCTTCGATAGTCTTTTTATTTTCAGCAGAAAGTTTACCAAAACAAACTTCCAAACCCTTATCAAACCATTCAGTTTTCTGTTCACGGGTTCCATCGGCTTCAGAAATTAAATCCATTGGACAAGAAGCTTTTTCTATAATTTCTTTTTTCTCATAATCGTAAATTACGACCTTCATACTTTGTGTTCCAAGATCAATACCTGCAACAGTTTTCATTTTTTACTCCTATTTTATATTTGGGGCTTACCCTCACTTCGTTCGGGTCGGGCCTTCCGCAATTCCCTGTGGTCAGCCTCCTCGGTAAAACCTGCGGTGGCCGCCTTTGGCGTTGCTCCACGCCCTAAGCTTTAAATAATTTCAAGTACAAATTCTATATTAAACAGACTTATAGTCAAGGGGAGTTTTTACCTAAATCTAATTTAAGAAAATTAGGGGTCTGTCCCCACCCTTAAAATCGCTCACCTACTAATAATTCACGGAGGGGTCTGTCCCCCATAGTTTAATTTCACTTCGTAAAGTTAGGGGTCTGTCTCCATAGTTTAATTTCCCTTCGTATAGTTAGGGGTCTGTCCCCCGTCCTCCTGATTAATTCCCCTGTACCTTTTAAAAAAGACTATGGCAAAAGGAATTGCACAAATTGCTGAACATACATCTGCTACAAACTGACTTATTTCTACCCCCGTAAGTCCAAAAAAGACTGGTAATATTAATATTGCCGGAATAAAAAACATACCTTGCCTATTTATAGAAAGAAAAGTTGCCTGTTTTACATGCCTTGTAGATTGCATAAGCATATTAGTTCCAACAATCAAAGGGTGAAAAGGAATAAAAGCTGCCTGCCATCTTAAAGCAACCGTACCAATTTTTACTACCATATCATCATCGCGGAAGGCTCTTAAAATCTGAGGTGCAAAAATTATGCAAAGTGAAGAAAATAGTGTCATAATTCCAAAACCACTCAACAACATAAAGAGCCAGGCTTTAAAAACCCTGTCGTATCTTTTAGCACCATAATTATATCCACTTACGGGACTAAATCCCTGGCCAATTCCAATCATAATAGAAGCTATAAACATACAGATTTTTGTAACTATGGACATTCCTGCAACTGCTGAATCTCCGCCATATCTTCCGGCCATTGTGTTCAATAAAATAGTGGCAACGCTTGCTAATCCCTGTCTTGCCAGAGAAGGAACCCCAGTCGCTACAATACTTCCAAGAGTTTTCGCCTTTCCAAAATATTTTATTCCAAGTCTGCAAATTGCCTTTCGGCGAATATACCAGCTCAAAAGTATAGAAAAACTAATTAACTGACTTATAAGAGTTGCAATTGCGGCTCCGCTTATTCCCAACTTAAGTCCAAAAATAAAAATAGGATCCAGAACAATATTTATTAAGCCACCAGATGTCAAAGCAATCATAGAAAAAAATGATTTTCCTTCTGAACGTAGAGCATTATTCATCACAAAAGAAGAACACATAAAGGGTGCGCCAAAAAATATAAAACGGGCGTAATCATTTGCGTAAGGTAATACCGCCTCCGAAGCCCCAACTAATTTCATAAATTGTGAGGAAAATAGAACTCCAAAGACCAAAATTAAAAGACCAATCCCCAGGGCCGAAAAAAAGGCTGTAGAAAAAATCTTTGTGGCTTCGCTATTTTTCTTCTGTCCAAGTCTAATTGAAATTAAACTTCCGCCACCCATTCCAAGAGTAAATCCAAAAGCCTGTATAATCGACATAACTGGAAAAACAATTCCAACTGCAGCACTGGCTTGTGTACTTATTTGAGAAACAAAAAAAGTATCAGCCATATTATACAAGGCTGTTACCAGCATGGAGATGACCGTAGGAATTGCAAGACTTGTTACCAATTTCCAAACTGGAGTATTTACCATTTTGTTGTATTGTTCGTCTGCAGATATATTGATAATTTTTTCCATAATTTATTGAATTATAATTTTTTTCTGCTTTTCTAACTACTTGAATAAAGACGATTTTATCTTTAATATTTTTTCTATGTTAGATAATGAGTTTATTTCTGAATTTTTGGATTCAGACACAATTGCAGCTTTACCCGCTTTTATTTCAAGCAAGGATAATTTTAAAGAATCTGCTGATAAAATTGCTTGCGCTTTTGGTTCTAAACCTGGTTTTTCATCAATGATTGACGAAGATGTAAAAAAATTATCAATTAGTTTTAAGAACAATCTTACATTACTCATTCAAAAAACATGGGTTGAGAAATCTGATATAGCCTTAAAAGACAAAGTTCTTTTACAGTTAGATAAAATCTTAAAAGATGAAACTCCTTCATGGGTTTCAATTTATTCTCTTTTCTTAGAAGTAATTAATCAGTCAGTTTATTTAATGTTTGGTCAGCCAACAAATACACCTGATTTTTCAGAATACGCTATCCGCATTGATCCAGAATTTGGTATTTTCTGGTGGTACATCTCATCTCTCCCCACAAAGATTGATTGGAATGAAGAAAAGTGCCGGATTGCAATTATGCTTGGAATGTATTTCTTAGCTAATTATTAATGCTAATTTTATTAAACGGAGCTTTTCAAAAAGTTCCGTTTTTTTTTACAAAAATTCTTTTTTAAAAATTAAAAACTGGAGGATACAGTGGATATCAGCAAAATTTCAGAATCACTTAGAAAAGGTAATAAAATTCTTGCAAGCCAGACTGCCGCTCAAAAAAATATTGCTCTTTCTGCGGTAATTGAATCAATTGAAAATAATAGAAAAGAAATTCTTGATGCAAATAAAATTGATGTAGAAAATTCCAGAAATAAGGGCCTTTCTGAAAGTTTAATTGATCGCCTTAGTTTAGATGATAAAAAAATCAATGGCATTATTCAAAGTATTCAAGCCATAATTCAGCAAACTGATCCTATT
The DNA here is from genome assembly GCA_024682655.1 of Treponema sp. Taxonomy (GTDB): domain Bacteria; phylum Spirochaetota; class Spirochaetia; order Treponematales; family Treponemataceae; genus Treponema_D. Next base: position 14,749 of record JAIKYZ010000067.1, on the reverse strand, counting down.
GGAGAAGAAATTTCTGGATGGAAAACTCCTAATGGAATGCAAATTCGACAGGTAAGAGTTCCAATTGGTGTAATTGCAATTATCTACGAAAGCCGTCCAAATGTTACTGCCGACGCTTTTTGTTTAGCTTACAAAAGTGGAAATGCAATTTTACTCAGAGGTTCTTCAAGTGCAATCAATTCTAATAAAGCAATTGTAAAAGCAATAAAAGAAGGACTTTCTAGTTCTAAAGCCCAGGGATTTGGCGTCCCAGAAGCAATAGAACTGGCCCCTTGTCAAAATCATGAAGAAGTTCAAGAAATTCTTACAGCCCTTGGAAAAATTGATTTAGCCTTACCAAGAGGCGGAAAAAAACTTATTCAAACGGTTGTAGAAAATGCAAAAGTTCCTGTAATTGAAACTGGTAGCGGGGTTTGTCACCTTTACATAGAAGAAGATGCCGATTTAGACATGGCTGTGGAAATTGCCGAAAACGCAAAAATCCAAAGACCAGGAGTTTGTAACGCAATTGAATGTATACTTGTAAATAAGAAAGTTTTACAGGAATTTTTACCAAAACTTTCCCAAAAATTTGCAGGTAGAGTAAAATTCCATGCAGACCAAGAATCTTATCCTATTCTTTCTAAGTGTGAAGTAAGTTCTGGTAGACAGAATTCCACTTTCCAGGCAACAGAAGAAGACTTTGGAAATGAATATTTAGACTACGAAATCTGTATTAAGACTGTAGAAGATTTAGACCAGGCAATTGATTATATCAACTCACATAATACAAAACACTCTGAAAGTATAATTACAAACAACAGAGCTAAAGCAAGAAAATTCCAGAATGAAATTGACGCTTCCTGTGTTTATGTAAACTGTTCTACCCGTTTTACAGATGGCGGTGAATTTGGTTTTGGAACTGAACTTGGAATTAGTACTCAAAAACTTCATGCCCGAGGTCCTATGGGAATTAAGGCATTAACTACAACAAAATATCTCATTGATGGAGAAGGACAAATTAGGTAGACAGAATATGAGTAAAGAAACAGCAGAAGCAATAAAAAAAGCAAGAAAAATTGTAATTAAAATTGGAAGTAACACTTTAGCAAAAGAAGACGGAACTATAAACACAGAATTTATGTCTAACTTTGCTAACCAATGTAAGCAGCTAATCAAGGAAGGAAAGCAGATTATCTTAGTTTCATCTGGTGCTCAAGTTGCAGGTGTTTCTACAACAAAAGAATGGGCTCGTAAAAAAGATGTTCATTACAGACAGGCTCTTTGTGCTATAGGACAGGTTGAACTTATGCATCAGTGGCGTAAGGCTTTCCAAAAGCAGGAATTACACATTGGCCAGCTTTTACTTACAAAAGATGATTTTAAAAATGAACACAGAAGTCTTAATATTAGAAATACCTTGTTTACTTTAGTTGATGAAGGCCTTGTACCAATTATCAACGAAAACGACAGTGTAAGTTTTGATGAAATTAAGATTGGTGATAATGATAATCTTTCTGCACTAACCGCAATTTTATGGTCAGCAGATCTTTTAATTTTATTCAGCGATATTGACGGCATTTACACAGATAATCCTAAAACTAATAAAAATGCCCAGTTGATTGAAAAGGTTGAATCAATTCCAGAATTAAGAAATTCTATTACAATTGGTGAAGCAAATTCTTTTGGAACCGGCGGAATCGAAACTAAAATTCAGGCTGCCGAAAAAGTAACTGAATATGGAATTGAAATGCTTTTAGCAAATGGTGGAAAAGAAAACTCTTTGATTAGTCTTTTGGAAGAAAATTCTAAAGGAACCCTTTTTAGGGGGTGTTAGGGGGCGGCCCCCTAGGCGAGGGGGTAGCGGAAGACTCGGAAGAGGCCGCAGCGAGGGGGAGACTTACCCCTCCTAAATAAAAATTTGGAGGATAAAATGAAAATTGGATGTATTGGAACTGGTGCAATGGGTGGCGCAATTATGCGTGCTGTTTGTAAAAAATATGACCCTAGTCAGATAAAAGTAACAGATAAAAATCTAGAAATGGGTAAAGCTTTTGCGGCCGAAACTGGTGCAAGTTTTGTAAAGGAAAATAAAGAAGTTTTAGATTGTGATTATATTTTTCTTGCCGTAAAACCACAATTTTTAGCTGATGTTTTTGCGGAAATTGGGGATAAGATTTCTTCGGATTCGGTTATAATTTCTATGGCAGCCGGTGTAAAAATTGAAAAACTTGAAAAATTTGCTCCTAAGGCTCGATTTATTAGAATGATGCCTAATGTTTGTGCTCAGATTGGACAGGCAATGACTGCTATTACTTACGGTCAAAACATTAAGGAAGAGGAAGCAAAAATTGCTCAGGAAATTTTATCTTCTGCGGGAAAAGTAGAAATTGTTCCAGAAAAATTAATGGATTGTGTTACTGCAGTTTCTGGTTCAGGTCCTGCATTTGTTTTTATGTTTATTGAAGCAATGGCCGATGCCGCAGTTCGTTGTGGAATGCCAAGAGCCCAGGCTTATACTTACGCAGCCCAGACTGTTTATGGTTCTGCCGGTATGGTTTTGGAAAGTGGAAAACATCCTGCAATTCTTAAGGATATGGTTTGTTCACCTGCTGGAACTACAATCGAAGGTGTAGCAGCCTTGGAAAAAAATAATTTTAGAAATGCTGTAATTGAAGCGGTTACTTCTGCTTGCGAAAAATCAGCAGCTTTAGGTAAGTAATTAATCTTCTGAAATTTTATAGTCCCAATTGTGTTTTGGGTAGCGGCCTTTCATTTCCTTGCAGATTTGAGGCCAGGCTCCTTCCCAGAAATTTTCCAGGTCGTCTGTGATTTGCAGCGGGCGACTTGCAGGGGACAGTAATCTTAATAAAACTTTCATTCCACAAATTTTAGGGCTGGTAAAGGTTCCAAACATTCTTTGAATTATTACTTCAATTACAGGACGAATTACCAGCTTATTTTTATTCTCCGGGCTAGCCAACCTTTCATATTCCACTTTTACTTTTTTTCCATTTGCCAAAATTAAAGTAAGAGGCGCCAAATTATCAATTGTATTTCCATCTAAATACCAGTAGAGAGAATCGTAAATTAACTGGCTGGTGATTTTATTATTCTGACCAAGAAATGGAATCAACCAGTCTTCTACAGAAAATATAATTGAATTGATAATTTCCTGATTAAAATTAAAATCCTGCTCGGCTTCTGAAGTTTTTCTTTCCGGATTTTGATTTTGAATGAGTTTATTAAAATCAAGCTGTCCACATTTTTGCCCCTCTTGAATTAAAAACTGAAAACGAATCAAAAGTGATTTAATTTTTTGGTCCAGAGGAAGGCAATTTAAGCCTTTTTCTTTGACTTCATTTACCCAGGCCAAGGCAAAATCCTGACTGGAAATTGGCAGATTTTTGCTGGAAATTAGAATTTTTCCAAATAAAATTTCCTGACTTTTTACAACTTTTCCATTCAAAAAACGGCAAATTTCGTGGATTTCCAGGCGATTTTTGATGAATTCCTGAACATTTTCTTGAGAAATTTCTTGAAATTTGAAAATTATGCTTTTATTTCCACCTGCCAAAACTTGGGGCGCAACCAGCCATTGAGGCAAAGAATTTGAATTTAGGTAGCGAGGATTATTTATATCTTTTTCGCCAATTACAGCTTTTCTTCCAGAATAAAACTGGTATTCAATCTGACCATCTGAAGCTTGTCCTACTTTTTTTGCTAAACGGTCCGGAAAGCCTTCTAGTAAAAATTTTCCAAATTCTGTCGACATGTTGGCAGCCTGGGAAATTTTTATTCCAAGCCTTGTCATTCTATTTTTTAAATCTTCTGCAAAGCGATTTTGAATAGCAGTGGATGAATTTGCATAATTTGTATATTGAATAATATCTTCTGGAGAAGCCCCTGCCATTAGAATTGAAGCTAATCTTGGATTAAGTCCCAGACTTAAAATATCTTTTCCTTTTTGAGTAATATGGCCATCGTTTTTAATGCAGCCTAAAATTTGCAGAAGTTGACGACTAGTTTGCCAGGAAACTGCCCCCGGTGAATCAAGCCAGTTAATTTTTTCCAAATCGTAAATTCCACGCTGGGCACATTCCAAAACCAGATTTAATAAATCTGCCCTTAAAATTTCCACTTCCTGATTTTTATTTCTTGGATCAAATTTATTCCAAAGCCTTATGCATCTACCTTTCTCCTGGCGACCTGCACGACCCGCTCTTTGCTGGGCAGAAAATTCACTTTCTATTTCGGTGGAAAGGCCTTCCATGCCGGTTGAAATATTCAGTCGGTTGATACGCGATAAGCCGCTGTCAATTACAAGAGTAACTCCGGGAATTGTAAGAGAAGTTTCGGCAATTGCAGAAGATAAAATTATTCGACATTGGTCTTTAGGACCTGGCTGAAGAACTTTTTTCTGCTCCTCAAGGCTTACCGAAGAATGAAGCCTATGAATTTGTACAGACTGATTATCACCCAGCTCTTCTTCCAATTTTTGCTGGCAAGTGCGGATTTCCTTAATTCCCGGTAAAAATACCAGAATACTTTGTCCGGGCCTGATTTCATTTAAGATTATATTTTCCATGCTGGATTTATTGTCGTAAGTAATATCAACAGGGTAAGTTCTGCCTGGGATATTTAATATAGGGGTCTGTCCCCTTTGTTTATTAAAATTGCCAGGGGTCTGTCCCCAACTTTCTCTATCTTCTGTAAAATCACCAGGGGTCTGTCCCCCTAAATCCCTGTCCAGAAAAGCCGCAATCTTTTTACAATCGATAGTTGCTGACATAATCACAAGATAAAGATCATCCCGCAAAAGCATTGCTTCTTTTAAAAATGCCAGAGCCAAATCTAATTGAATCGAGCGTTCGTGAAATTCATCCAGAATTACAAGATTGAAATTTTCAAGTCCGGGATCTTCCTGCAATTGTTTGACCAAAATTGCTTCGGTAACAACTTCGAGTCTAGTTTTTTCCGAAAGTTTTTTTTCCAGATGAACCTGATAACCAACCGAATCTCCGCAATTTTCACCAAGTAAAGAAGATATTCTATTTGCAATTCCCAGAACAGAAATTCTCCGGGGTTCGGTCATGAGGATTTTGCCTTGAAATTCTTTGAGAAGAGAAAGCGGGAGGACTGTGGATTTTCCGGCCCCTGTTTCGGCAGTTAAAATTAAAGAACGGCTGGGGGAATTTTTAAGAGCAGAACAAATCTCTTCTAAGTGAGCCGAAATTGGATAATTTTTAATTTCCTGTGGAAAATCCATCTTAAATAAAAAATTCTACGATAAAAACAATTACACAACAAACACAAGCAACTGGAAGGAGGCCTGCGCCAAAGAGGGACAAAACAATTCCAACTAAAAGTGCTGCTACACCTGCAATTGGTGATTCTGTTGCCTGAATAATAGCCGGAAAGGTCATCACAGACAAAGTTACATAAGGTACATAATATAAAAATGATTTTAGGAATTTATTTTTAATAGGCTTTCGAATCAATGTTAGTGGTAAAACTCTAATCAAATAGGAAACCAAAAAAGCTGTAAAAATAGAAATATATATAGTCATTATTCTTCCTCCGAATCTGATTTTTCAACAGACTCTGATTTTACTTCATCTTCATCTTTAATAGGTTTAATAATTGCCACAATACTTGAAATCAAAATAGTCAAAATGATTGTTCTTGTTCCGCCCGAAAGATCTTTTACCCAAGGAATTAAAGTTGAAGCATAACTGGAAATAAAACTAACCACAACAGCAATTGCAATTACAAGATTTTTCTTTGCAGGTGGAATAATAATTGCTATGAACATGCCGTAAAGGGCAACAGAAAGGGCACTTACAATTCTATCTGGTAAAAAATTACCGGCGATTATGCCCAGGGAAGTTCCAATACTCCAAAGTGGAACAGAAATTGCTATGGCCCCATAATTATACAAAGGATTTATATATCCTGGGCGGGCAATAGTTATTCCAAAAATCTCATCTGTTACACCAAATCCAACCAAAAATCGGTGAATCATAGGTGTATTTTGATCAAAACGCTGACTTAAAGCACAGCTCATCAGCATATATCTTGCATTTACAACTAATGTAATAATTGCAATTTCTATAAAAGAAGCATGAGATTCTATCGAAGTAAATAATGCATATTCTCCGGCAGAAGCAACATTAAAAAAACTTGCAATAAATCCCTGCAAAGCATTAAGTCCTGCTTTTTTAGCAACAATTCCCAGTGAAAAAGCTACAGCAAAGTATCCCAAACCAATTGGAAGACCATCGCGAATTCCCTGCAAAAATACTTTTCCTTTTTTACCCATTTTTGCAAAACCTTATAATTTGATTTTATCTCTCGTAAATAAAGATTAATTAAACTGTCCTGCCATCCCATTCTTTTGAATGATTTTTTTCAAACTCAATTACCTTATCAAAATCAACTTGAGGAGCACAATTTTGTTCAATGTTCATTGCAGTTGCATGAAGACGTCTAATACAATCTGATTTTTCTTTATAGCCAAGTTTAGACTTTTCTATACTTTCACGCAAGATTCTAATAGATTGGTCATAAATTTTCAAAGGCACAGGAAATGGATGATCGTCTTTTCCACCATGAGCAAAAGAAAATCTTGCAGGGTCCGAAAATCTGGATGGGGTACCGTAGATTACTTCGCTGACTAAAGTTAGGGCCTGTAAAGTTCTTGGTCCTAGCCCTGGAGTTAGCAGTAAACTTTCAAAATCTTTTGGCTGACTTTCGTAGGCCGTGGCTAAAACTCCACCCAATCTCTTTAGATTTATGTCTTCTGCCAAAACTTCATGGTGAACAGGCATAACTATTGAGCGGCCCTGGGATTCAAAGGTAAAAGTGCCCGGGGTCTGTCCCCACTGTTTTGTATTAGGGGTCTGTCCCCCATATTCTCCACATTCCCCAGGGGTCTGTCCCCCAGGATTTAACTCATCAAGTTCTTCTTGAGTAAAAAGCTGGCCCTGTTGATTTTGATCAGGCAGAATAATTGATGATTTTTTTATACTTTGGACTTTATTATCCTGCAACAAAATAATTTGACTTTCTGGTTTACCAATCTGACTTATTTCACTCAAAATTCGGTCGGGACGATCAAGGCTCATATCCAGAATTGACTTACGGGTATCTCGGGCAGTCTCGGCTGTTAGATTACAGATCTGTCCCCTATTTACTCCTACAACTCCAGTATGAGGATTTTCAACAAAACTTCTTAAATCTGTTGAACACCAGTGATATCTTCTGGCCTTTTTTTCATCAACATTCATACCCTGCTGAACTACAGCCCACTTTCCACTTTTAGTGACTATAAAATTGTGCTGATAGAGCTGAAATCCGTCCTGTACAGCGTTGTTATCGACCTTGGCGACTAATTTGCTGTTTCTTACAAATTCCTCGCCATTTAGGCCTGTTTTATTGCCAATTTCAAGTAATTCATCCGGAGTCATTCTGGAATATTTTCCACGTCCTCCACATATGTAAATTCCTAATTCTTTGGCCCGTGGATTTAATCCTCTTTTGAGGGCATACATAACGGAAGTTGTAATACCCGAAGAATGCCAGTCCATTCCCATTACAGCCCCAAAACTCTGAAACCAAAGAGGGTCACTCAAACGTACCAAAACTTCATCTGGACCGAAATTTTCAACTAGTGATTCTGTGATTAAAGTTCCCAGAATCATCATTCTATCGGCTAACCAGCGGGGGACAGTCCCCGAATGAAGAGGTAAATCTGCGTGACCTGAATTTCTTATATTTGGCATTTTACGCTTTTTATTTCTCCGGTTTTAAATAAACACTTACATAATTTTCTGTATCAAGATATTTGATTAAATTTTCCTGAAGTGCCTGTGCGGTGATACAAGAACACAATTTTTCAATATCTGAACTAACCCACAAAGGTTCATTTTTAATTACAAGTTCATTTAAGATTCTAGTTATCCACCAGTTATCATCTCTTAAATTAGTTTCTCTACCGCGTCTGTAATTTTCCTGTAATTTTGCGATATCTTCTTCAGAAATTTCTTGAGTTTGAAGAGCTTTTAACTGATTGAAAACTTCTTGAGTTAATTCATCTTGTCTTGAAGGCTGGCAGCCAAAATTAATTTCGTAATTGTAAAAAGGCTCTGGATAACCATCAATTCCACCAAAAACTCCAATTCCGTAAGAACCACTCTTATCTTCGCGAATTGCCTGTCTAAGTTTTATATCAAGTAATGAACAAAGGGTACTGGCAAGTAATCTTTCTTGATAAGATTTTTCTACATCTTCCTGAGCAGATAATAAACCTCCAAAGCCAATATAAACCTGGCCCTGGGCATCTAATCCCTTGTAAACGGTTTTATTTGTCACCCCTTTAGGGAAATCATAAGTTTTTATATATCTTTCTTCAAAATCGTCGCTGCAATCTAAACTTCCCAGATAAGAAATCAACATATCATTCAATTTCTTTTCATCAAAATTACCAACGATGATGTAAGTAAAATCTGCCGGGTTGGCAAAACGTTCCCTGCAAACTTTTTCAGCAAATTTCTGGTCCATCTTGTTTACGTAATCAAGATTCAAAGGTGCAGTATAAATATCATCTTTTCCATAAAGAATTTCCAGAATTTCATCTACAAAAACATCTCTTGGCTGAGTTCCGTGTACTTTTGCAGTTTCGCTTAACTCATTCATCAAAACATTCCAGCCTTCGTCGGTGAATTGAGGATTTGCAAAAATAAGGTGAATAATCTGGAATAAAGTTTCCATATCATCATTTGTTGTAGATCCAGAAATATATTCACTTGAATTTTGGATGTCTATATCAAAAGTAATATCTTTTGTAGAGATTTTTTTGATGAACTGATTATAAGAAAGTCCGTTTAAACCAGACATAATCATATAATTAACAGCATATTTTCCAGATGGAACTTCTTCTTCTTTTACCTGATAAAGACCGCCATTACTGTAAGCATAAAGATTAAATTTATTTTCAACAAAGTCAGTTTGTTTTGTAATAATTTTAATTCCGTTGCTTAAAATAATTTCTTTTACGGCTAATTCTGATATTTCTTTACTGCTTTTGATTTTTGCTTTTGACTTTGGTTTATCCATTAAGCTGTCATCTGTAATATCATCCTGATAAGCCTGCAATTCCTCTTGGCTATGATAATTTTTCCAGATTTCCATAATTTTTTCTTCTGAAGGAATATCGCCGGCTGAATCTGGTGCCTGGAGGAAAATTAAAGTTCCTCTGTCCTGATAATATTTTTTGAAACTTAAGTTTATTTCATCAATTGTGATTTCATTTACCAAATTTTTAAGAAGATTATAGGAATCTTCGGCAGATAATAAAATTGAACCTGTAAGACTGTGTGAAACAAGAGAATCTGCAAAACTAGAAGATTCTGTTTTATCACGATTTTTATAATCCTGCTCAAAAGAAACCAATAAACTGTCTTTAATTCTTTTTACTTCGCCTTCACTTACACCATGAATTAAAATACGATCACATTCATCCAGATAAGATTTAAAGGCTGCTTCAAAATTTCCATTTTTTGGGACAATTCCTGAATATTCAAAGGAACTATTATCTGTGTACATAAGATTATCTGCCCAAGCTTCAAGCCATGGAGAATCAGCAGTAGAAGAAATTTCTTCAAGTCTTTGACTAAAAATCATACGGCCAATAGTTAAAGACAAACTATCCCGGTAATCTTTAACAGTTTCTAAAGTTTTATAATCTGCTTTCTGTTGGAAAATCTGAATTACTTCATATTTTTGTTCTGGATCAAGGAATAAACAGATATTTTTTTCTTGCTGAGCTGGAACATCAAAAGTAGGACGAGATAAATCTTCAGGATTTGAAGGAATATCTGACATTACAGAAAGAATTGCGTCTTCTAAAGTTTTTTGATCAATATCGCCAACAGCTACAAGAGACATAAAATCTGGTCTGTACCATTTTTTGTAAAATTCAATAATTTCATCTCTTGTGATGTTGTGAATTACATCCATACTACCAATTGGAAGTCTTTGGGCATAACGGGAATCTTTGAGTAAAAATGGTACCAACTTATCAGAAACACGCCCCTGAAGTCCCTGTCTTAAACGCCATTCTTCGGTAACAACCCCGCGTTCTTTATCAATTTCCTCTTGGTCAAAAGACATTGCACAGGCCCAGTCGTGAAGAATTAATATAGCCTTTTGTAAGATTTCTGGATCATCGGCAGGAATTTCTAATTTGTAGACAGTTTCATCAAAACTTGTATAGGCATTTAAATCAGAACCAAAAGACATTCCGATTCGCTCAAAATAATCTACAATTTCGGATTTTTCAAAATTTTCGGTGCCGTTAAAAGCAAGATGCTCAATAAAGTGAGCAAGACCTCTTTGACTTTCTTCTTCCATGTTGGAACCAACTTTTACCACAAGACGAAGAACAATTCTGTTTTCTGGCTCAGAATTCTGGCGGAGGTAATAAGACATACCATTATCCATAATTCCAACTTTTACTTTGGAATCTAATTTTAACGGAAGATCATTATTTACCGATTTGTCAGAAGATGCACAGCCTAAAAATAAAAAGGCTGAAACAAATAAATACAAAGAAGCAGTAAAAATTACTGCAGATTTAAAAAGTTTTTTCATTTTTCCCCTCGCCATAGATTATATACAAAAGAAAGTGCAAAATCCACAAAATACCCCGGGGTCTGTCCCCAATTAAAAAGCCCAGGGGTCTGTCCCCCCAAAACCCCCGGGGTCTGTCCCCAAATTAAATCCCCGGGGTCTGTCCCCTTAAAACCCCCGGGGTCTGTCCCCATTAAATCTCAGGGGGCTGTCCCCCACAAAAACCCCAGGGGTCTGTCCCCTAAATCCTCAGGGGGTCTGTCCCCAAAAAATCCCCGGGGTCTGTCCCCAAATTAAATCCCCGGGGTCTGTCCCCCACAAAAACCCCAGGGGTCTATCCCCTAAATAAATCCTCGGAATCTGTCCCCAAAAAATCCCCGGGGTCTGTCCCCAAAAAATCCCAGGGGTCTGTCCCCAAAAATCCCAGGGGTCTGTCCCCAAAAAATCCCAGGGGTCTGTCCCCAAAAATCCCAGGGGTCTGTCCCCAAAAAATCCCAGGGGTCTGTCCCCTCACCTACTTCAAAATTCCTTCAAAAATCCTTATAATTTAAGAAGATTAAACTCCCAGAGGTCACAAAATGATAAACGAGGAAAATTACAAAAACAAAACTATTTTTTCATTTGAAGTATTCCCTCCAAAAAAAAATATGCCAATCGACACAATTTTTAATACTTTAGATGATCTTCGAGACTTAAAACCTGATTTTATTTCAACTACCTTTGGCGCCGGTGGAAGTGAAAATTGCGATAATGCCCTGGCAATTGCCAAAAGAATAAAAGACCAATGCCACGTTGAATCTGTAATTCATATGCCTTGTATAAATATGACAAAGGATGATGCCCTTTACTGTTTGGATCAATTTAGAGAAGCAGGTATTGAAAATATACTTGCCCTCCGAGGTGACAAAGTTGAAGGAAAAGAGGCTTGTAATGATTTTCCTCACGCTTCTGACTTAATTGACTTTATAAAAGAATATGATTCTAAAAGAAAAGACGGAAAAAAGTTTAATATTTTGGCAGCCTGTTATCCAGAACTTCATCCACAATCACAGACAGTTTATGATGATTTGGAAGGATTAAAAATCAAAGTGGAAGCAGGAGCAAGCCATCTACTTTCGCAGCTTTTCTTTGACAATGAAAAATTTTATAGATTTCAGGAAAGATGTAATATAAAAGGCATTAATGTTCCAATCGAAGCGGGAATTATGCCTGCTACCAACAAAAAATCTATTGAAAGAATGGTAAGCCTTACAAACGCCCTTCTTCCTAAAAAATTTACAGATATGATGGAACGTTACGACAATCACCCGGATGCTATCAGAGATGCAGGAATTGCCTACGCTATTGATCAGATTGTAGACCTTGTAACTCACGGGGTTTCTGGTATTCACCTTTACACAATGAATAATCCACATGTAGCCCGAAAAATTTACGAAGCAACAAAAAGCCTTTTTGATGTTGCCCCAATTATTGAAAATTAGGAAGTGTAAATTATTTATTTTTCCAACAATTTTCAAAAAAAAAGCCAAAACTTCATTTTTCTTCAATGAAGTTTTGGCTTTTTCTTTTAACCTATATTTCTATTTATTTTACAACTTTTACATCAAAACAAATATAAGCATTTCCTGGAATAACTCCTGGATATCCACGGCTACCATAAGCTAATTCTGGTGGAAGAACCATATGTCTTGTTTCACCATATTCCATATCCTGAACCATCTGATCAAAACCTGGAATCATCTGTCCGGCACCTGTAGTAAATTCAAGTGCTTCATGTCCCTGTGGATGGAATCCTTTTGAAGCGTCAAATAAAGTTCCGTCTACTAAATATCCTTTGTATTCAGCAGATACCTTTGTACCAGATCCAACTTTTTTTCCGTTTCCTTTTTCTTCTACACGGTAGTAGATTCCATTATCTGTTTTCTGACAGTTTTCAATTACAGCTTCAAGTTTTTTAGCTTCACGTTCTTCATTAAGTTTCTGCTGAGCTTTAATCAAATTATCAAAATCAGACTGACTTGCTGTAAATTTTTCTGCATCTGCTCCCTGGCGAATAATCTTAAGGGAAATAATTGTATCATCCTGTTCTACTGAATCAACAACATTCTGTCCTTCTAAAACTTTACCAAAAATTGTGTGTTTGTGATTCAACCAATCTGTTGGAACATGTGTAATAAAGAACTGACTTCCGTTTGTATTTGCTCCAGAGTTTGCCATTGCAAGTTTTCCTGGTTCATCAAAAATCAATTCATCAACAAATTCGTCTGGGAATTTATATCCTGGACCGCCAGTTCCATTTCCAAGAGGATCTCCACCCTGAATCATAAAATCAGAAATTACACGGTGAAATTTCAATCCATCGTAAAAATGTTTTCCTTTAGCAGCATCCAAAGTACCTTCTGCTAATCCAACAAAATTGGTAACAGTCATTGGTGTTTCTTTATAAAAGAGTTCAAGTACGATTTCTCCTTTTTCTGTTGTAAGAACAGCAAATACACCTTCTTTACCTTCTAAAACTTTCATGTATTCCCCCTGGGCTTTAGTTTTTTGATTTACCTTTGATTTTTCTTTACAAGAAACATTAGAAAACATTAATAATCCAAAAGTTAATCCTATTAATAATTTTTTACATCTATTCACTTTATTCTCCCAATTTTAAAATTGCTTAATAAACCAATTATAGACTGCAACCATTCTTGATGAAATTGAATCTGTAATCTGTCCTTTTATTCCTGGAAATTTAATGCTATCCAAATCACAACAAATATAGACCAATACTTTTTCGCCTAAATCACGAACCAAAATATTAATTGTCATGCAGCCTGGATAAATTGCCTTAAATGGTCCCAATCCTAAAGTATCAATATTTGAAAAAGCAGCCATCATTTCATTTTCAGACTGATAATAATTCAATTTGTAACGACATTCTCCAAAACTACTATCATTCTGAAAACAATAAGAAAGCTGTCCATCAGCATTTCCAGTATTTTGGTCTGGGATTTTATCTCCATCAGGTCCGTCAATCATATAAGTTCTATCATAAAGAACCATTTCTTTTTTACGGGTTGTTGAATAATAAGTCATACCCTGCATTTTAGAAACTGAACGACAAACTCTGGAAATATCATCTATGCTGATATCAGTTTTTGATGAATTACTTGTTTTAAGTAAATCACTTTTATTTTTGTAATAAAGTGCTTCATATGTAAAGGGATAATTTTTATCAGCCTTTTTGATTAAATTTGCTTTAATTTTTTCTGAATAGGCTGATTCTGGAATTAATTCCAAAACATTAGATGCATCGTCTTTATAAATTGTTACAACCTCATTTTTGATAAGTTCCTGGTAATATTTTTCATTGACCAGGGACTTAAGCTTTGAATCAACTGTGTCAGCCCAAAGATTTCCTGCAAGAGCTGACATAATCAAAAGTGACGAAACAATAAAAGTTTTTTTCATTAGCGGATGCCTTTATAAATTACTCTTACCTGTTTATATACTCCGTCGCCTTCACTCTTTGTTTCTACATCTGGAATATCATTTAATGTTGTGTGAATTAATCTTCTTTCAAATGGATTCATTGGTTCAAGCAAGATTGAATTCTTTGAAGAACGAACTTTATCTGCAGTTGTATAAGCCAAACGTACTAAAGTTTCTTCGCGGCGGATTCTATAATTTTCTGTATCAAGAATTACGCGAACGTCTTCATGTCCAAGTCTTCCGGCATAAATATTTGCCAAAAGCTGAATTGCATCAAGATTTTTACCTTTACGTCCAATCAAAATTGAAGAATGTGAAGAATCAAGTTTGATGTTAAGTTTTTTTGCTTCTCTAAAAGTGATTGAAACTTTTACTTCATATCCCATTTTTTCAACTAAAGTCTGGATAAAATCTGTAAGTTTTTCTTCGAATTCATCCTGTGGAAGTGGATCAGCATAAATCTTTGAATGTTTTTCCTGTGAAAAATCATTATGTGAAGAATTTTCTTCTTCTAATGTATGAACTCTAATTTTAACATATCCTTTTTTGAATAAAGAATTTTTCTGTGTTTCAAGAATTTCAACATCAAACTTGATTCTTCACATTCTTCAATTTTGATTGGACGTAAAGGTAAAAATCTTTATGCAATTCAGCTTTT
>JAIKYZ010000014.1 GCA_024682655.1 Treponema sp. | reverse complement strand
ACCAGCCTGTCCAGGGCTTGACCGCAGAGCAAAAAGTAATTTTAAATCGAAAAGCAAATACTATGTTCAATAATGGTAATATAGAAGATGCCAGAAGAATTTATATTACAACCGGTTATTCTGATGGGCTTACCAGAATTGAACATAGTATTTGCTTTTCGATTTAAAATTACTTTTTGCTCTGCGGTCAAGCCCTGGACAGGCTGGTCAGTAACTTTTATAAATCCATCAGTTAATCTGTGTTGATTTAAAGAGTTCTTTAGATTTTCTTCTAATTCTTTTCTATCCATAAATACCCCCCATAATTATAATAAAAAAAACTAAGGTGTCATTTATATTTATAAAAATCTACGATTGATCTACCGTAAACTCTTTTATCTACTCTTTTTAGATTACCAATTTCATCTGGCATAAAATGTTCTTCCGGACGGTGAACTAAAATAACTCCATCAGGATTAAGCATATTTTTTTTACCGGCCTCTTTTACAAGTTGTTCATGAAATTTATAAGGGAAGGGTGGATCAAAAAATATAAAATCAAAAGACTTTTTACATCTTTTAATAAAATATTCTACAGGCATAAAGTGGCACTGTACTTTTACACCACATTCTTCTTCTGCAACTTTTACATTTTCTAAAACGGTGTTTACTTTGATTTTATCTTTTTCGCAAAGTTCAACTTGACTAGCTCCACGAGAAACTGCTTCAAGGGCAATAGTTCCTGAACCAGAAAATAAATCTAACCAGGATTTTCCAGTTAAATCACCCAAAATTGAAAAAACTGATTCTCGCATTCTATCCATAGCGGGTCTAATTACACCGTCTGGACATTTGATAATTCTACCTTTTAATTTCCCACCCGTAATTCTCATATTTGACCTATTTTTTATTTAATTGCCAGTAAATCTCATCATGTTCAAGATTTTTATTTTCACTGGCATAATCAAAAGCGGTTTTACCTTCTGTAGATCTTAAAGAAGTAATTGCTTCGTTTTCAAGAAGAAGTCTTAAAACCTTTGTAGATTTTCCATATTGTGCTGCATACATAAGAGGTGTTTTACCCGCATAAAAAGCATTTAATGGAATAGACTTTTGAATAAAAAGATTAACTTTTGCAAGTTCTGTATATTCTGTAATCTGGCTAGAAGAAAGCATCAAAGTAAAGGCCTTTAATACCTCTTTTTCAGAAATTGAATAATTATTTAACAGAAGATTTAAGATTTCTGGATTATTATTATAACAGGCCGCTAAAATCAAGGCTGAATATTCAAAATTATTATTTGCCCTTACATCGGCGCCAGCTTTTAATAAAGTTCTTACAATATCAGCACTTTCCTGATATCTGACTGCATACATTAAAGCGGTCCAGCCATCTTTATCTTTTAGATTTACATTTGCCTTTGCTTCAAGAAGATTTTTAATCTGCCAGTCATTTCCAGATTGAGAAGCAATCATTAATAAACTTCTTCCGTTTGAATCAAGCTCGTCAGGATTTTCGATTTTCTGTGTAATTACAATATTACTTTCTTCAGGAACATAAGTTTCGAGCGGAATATAATCCTGGAGATATTCTTTTTTATATCTTGAAACTTGTGATTTATTATTAAGATTTAAAGAGAAATTTATCTCTTTAGATTCCTTTTGATTTTCTTCTTTTTTATCTTCTTTAGTCTTATCTTCAACCGGGATATTTTCCTCATTTTGAATTTGCTTTAAAGAAGTATTTTCTTTATTTGATTCTGTCAGAACAAGAGTGAGCTGTTTATCGGAAGATTTTTCTTCATTTTTTGGACTTTCTGCAGTTTCTACAGTTTTTGTTTGATCTTTTTCCTTTTCACTTTCCGGATTTTTACTTTCAGCAGGAATAGCTACTTGTCCACCAACAACTCTTGCATGATTATTTTTACTTTCTTCGTATTCAATCCTCATTTTTTCAGCAAGTTCAGGATCGTCATTAAGATTATATTTTAAGATTGCAGCTTCTTTATCATTTTTTATTTCTTCTTTAATTTGATAATAAAGTTTTCGGTAAAAAGCAGAAGGGGAATCTGTCATATAAGTTGAATTAGCGGCAATACAATATTTATTTTTTTCTGGAATCTCTTTGTAAATCCAATGGGCAATTACCTGTTCCTTAGAATAATAAGGGCCCTGTTGATCTTTTTCGATAACTTTTTTGTTTTTATGTCTTGTAATAATCCAGCCACCACTAGACTGGCCATATGCAGAGAAAATCGTAAATACAAATAATAAAATAAAAAAACTTCTCTTATAATGCGAAAAACTCATACTACAATTATATAGTAATAACTAAAAGTAAACAACAAAAGTAATTGGTAAAAAACAATCTTATATTGTAAAAAAGTGCTGAAATAGCTTCCTTTACTTTTCTGCTTAATTGACGAGATTTAATAAATTATTTATATTAGTAAAACACCCCTTGGAAATACATTTATGTATTTTCCTTTGTCCATAAGGAGGCTTGAAAACTAATTTATCTTATTTTTTAAGATGAAAGGTTTTCGTTTTACAGTCTATTAATCGTCGATTGAGGATTGTACAAATTGTCCTCCGAAATAATTTAACTTAATCTTTATGATTGAGAATAAATTAAATATTTCAGGAGATACTTATGAAAAAGTATGAACTTATGACTATTTATTCACTCGATGAAGAAAAGTCAAAAAAAGGTGCTGAAGATTTAAAAAGCACTCTTACAAAATTCGGTGCAGAAATCGAAGAAGAAAAACACTTCGGTGATCGCGATCTTACTTACGAAATCCAAAAACAGAACCGTGGAAGATTCTATCTTTACACATTAAAACTTAATCCTAACAAGATTTCAGAAATTCAGGCTGAATTCAAAATCAATGCTAATATTTTGAAATATCAGTTAGTAAAATTAGAAGAAGAAAAATAATTTTTCTTATCGAAATAGAAAAAAGTCAAAAGGAGTATTACTATGACAGATATTAATCATGTTGTTCTTGTTGGTCATCTTACTAGAGACCTTGGTGAAGACGAAAGAAGCTTTGGTTATGTAGGAAATGGACAGGCTAGAGCAAACATTAGTATTGCAGTCAACAGAAGTAAAAAAACTGGAGACCAGTGGATTGAAGAAGCAAACTATTTCGATGTAACAATTTGGGGAAATCAAGCTGTAAATTTAAAACCTTATCTTAAAAAAGGTAAACAGATTGCAGTAGACGGATACTTAAAACAAGATCGTTGGGAAAAAGACGGCCAGAAAATGAGTAAAGTTAGTATTGTTGCTAACTCAGTTCAGCTTCTTGGTGGAAATGGTTCTAATGGCGGAAACGGTGGAGATAACTATCAAGGTAATGGGGGTGCTCCAAGATTCCAGGCTATAAACAATAATCAGAATAATTCATATTCTGACAACTTTAACCAAGATTCATACGGCGATACTTCAAGCGATTTCCGTGAAGATATTCCTTTCTAATCTTAAATAAGATTAAACACTAAAATAACAGGAGAATCCTATGTCTGAAGAAAATAAAGAATTAGAAGAAAAACAGGATCAGGCTACAGCAATGGAAAAAGTTGCAACAAGCAATGATGGTCGTGAAGATGAAAGAGATGGAAGAGCTAAGTCAAAGACTTACTTCCGCAAAAAGGTTTGCCGTTTCTGTGCAAATAAAGCTAAAATCAACTACAAAGATGTTGACGGTCTTCGCCGCTACATGACAGAACGTGGTAAGATTCTTCCACGTCGCATTACAGGAACATGTGCTAAACACCAGCGTGAAATTGCTAAAGCTATCAAACGTGCACGTTCAATTGCTTTGTTACCATACGTAGCAGACTAAAATTAAATACAAATAATCATCTCATACTCCGAGGTGGTTATAAAATAATAGGAGCTTGAAAGATGAAAGTAATCTTAAATGAAGATGTTAAATCATTAGGTGAAGAAGGAGACGTAAAAAACGTTGCTAATGGTTACGCTCGTAACTACCTTCTCCCAAGAAATCTCGCTGTACCTTACAATGAAGCAACAGTTTTGATTTTTGAAGCTAAAAAAGCTGAAATCGAAGCTCGTAAGGAAATCAAGAGAAAGAATTCTGCTAGCCTTAAAGAAAAACTTGAAGCAGCAAATATTGAAATTGTTATGCCAGCATCATCAAATGGTAAATTATTTGGTGCTGTTTCTGCTAACGTTGTTTACGAAACCTTATCTAAACTTGGTTATGAAGTTGAAAGAAAAAGAATTGATATCCCAGGAAAAGTTATTAAATCAGTTGGTAACTACAAGATTTCAATCAGACTTTACGAAGCACAGGTTGCTGAACTTACAATTGCAGTAAAAGCTCAGACAAATGACGGTACTGTAGTTGAAGAAAAGAAAGAAGAAAAAGTAGAAGAAACAAAAGCTGAAGAAAACAAAGCTGAGTAATTTTACTTTTACTTTAAATTAATTATAAGAGACCGGTAAATTTTTATTGCCGGTCTTTTTTTTCCTTGAGACATATAATCTTAGACTTTATAATATAAATATCATTTTTAGGGGGATAAAATGGAAGATTCATTAAAAGACAAAGTATTGCCAAATAACCAGGATGCAGAAGAAGCTGTATTAGGAGCCTTATTATTAAACTGGGGTTCAATGTCTGATGTAATTTCCAAATTAAAACCCGAAAGATTTTACGCCACAAGAAATCAAATCATTTACGAAGCATTAACTAAATTATTTGCAAAAAATATTCAGGGTGACACAATTTCCCTTTTAAACGAATTAACCGTAGAAGGAAATCTAGAAAAGGCTGGGGGAGCCTCTTATGTTGCATCTTTGACAGACACAGTACCTTCCGCAGCAAATATTGATTATTATGCAGATTTAGTAATGGACAGGGCCTTACGCCGCGATTTAATTAAAATTTCCACAGAGATTAAAGCGTCGGCCTTTGAATTAAACCGCGACAGCCAGACAATTTTGGACTCTGCGGAACAAAAAGTATTTGCTTTAGCAGAAAGAAATGAAACCACCGAGATTCATTCCGCTAAAGAAATTATGATTAAAGAAATTGAAATTATTGAAAGCCGCTATAAAAATAAAAATTCCTTCACAGGAATTCCAACAGGATTTGCCAAACTTGATACTTACACCTCTGGTTTTCAAAATTCAGAACTTATTATTATTGGTGCCCGTCCATCTATCGGTAAAACAGCCCTTGCACTTTCTATGATGCAGCATATCTGTATTGAAAGAAAGATTCCAACTGGATTTTTCTCTCTTGAAATGCCTTATACTTCAATTGGTATGCGTTTTCTTTCCCAGGAAGCAAGAGTTTCTATGTCAAAGATTCGTTCTGGTATGTTAAAAATTGATGACATCAAAAAGATTCAGGATGCAGCTTCAAGATGGTTTGAAGCACCTTTTAGAATTGTAGATACTCCAAATATGAGACTCTTAGATTTAAGAGCAATGGCAAGACGTATGGTTCATAACTTTGGAGTAAAAATTATTTTTATAGACTATATTGGTTTAATTACCGTAGAAGATACCTCTGCACCAGTTTACGAACAGGTTTCTGAAATTTCTAAATCTCTTAAGGCCCTGGCCCGCGAATTAGATATTCCAATTGTTGCCCTTTGTCAGGTTGCCCGTGATGCAGAAGGCCAGGAACCAAACCTTGCTCAGTTAAGAGGTTCAGGTTCTATTGAACAGGATGCCGATGTTGTTATGTTCCTTCACAGAGACCGTTTAAAGGATGAAGTTGGAAGCCAGGAAGCAAAAATTATTCTTGCAAAACAGCGTAACGGTGCTACTGGTGACATAGATATTATGTATCTTCCAGGCTTTACCAAATTCGAAAACAAAGTTTCTGAAGATTAATTACTTTTCTAAAGAACTTGAAGCAAGATCATAAATTCTTAAATCTGCCTTAAATTCTTCCAGAGAAAGCTCTTCATTTGAAGTAAAAGTGATAACTTTTTCTTTTTCTGCCAGCAGATTAAGAAGGTTATCAGAAAATCTTCCTAAATTTTTTAAGGTATCTAAAGAGACAAAAAAGGCCGGTTTGTCTGTAGAAAGTCTGATTTCAAAAGATTTAGCGGCTTTTTTACTTACATTGCACTTAATCTGGGCTTTTTCTATATTACAATGTTTATAAACTTCAGGGAAAATTGTATTATCTACAAAATATTCCTTTCCAGAACTATCTTTTGCTTTCATACATGCGTAAATAAAGTAATTACCTGCATCTTCTTTTGATACTTTCTGACTGTAAATATTTTCTGTCTTATCTGCAGCAAGTTGGCAAGATAATTTAATTTCTTTAGATAAATCTTTTCCGTCGGCAAAAGATAAAAATCTAATTGAAATCTCGGCTTTTACATCTTTTGAAAGATCATTTGTAATATTACAGTAAAGAATTCCATCTTTAATGTAGAGTGGCATGTATAAATTTTCAAAAAATTTCTTTTCTTCGTACTGAAGAAGTTTCCATTTACCAGAATACTCCAGCGAAGACCAGGAAGGTCCCGGCCAAATATCATTTAACTGCCAAACCAAAGCCCCCATACAACGAGGTTTTAGTGAACGCCAGTAATCTACGGCAGTTTTAATTGCAATTGCCTGTTGTACCTGACTCAAATAAACCATATTTTCAAAGCCATTTGGAAAAGAAAAATATCTGCTGAAATTTTCCAAAATTATTGAGTTACCACTTGGAGACCTCTGATGATATTCCATCAACTTACTTGTAAAATTCCAGTCCTTTTTTTCTGCAAAGGAATTAATACAGTTCAAAGATGGAAAAGATTCATAACCAAATTCAGAAACAAATCTAGGTTTGATTGACATATAGGCTTCTTTGTCTTTTCTTTCGTGCCATACAGACCAATAGTGCATATCTCCTTTAATATCTTCATGCCAGTTATCGGCATAATCATCGGGGCCGGCACATGGGGAACTTGGCCAGTAAATACGAGATGGGTCAATTTCCTTAATTTTTTTACCAATCACACCATTGTAAAGACGGTCGTAATCTACTAAATACCTGACTCTGTTTTTATTAGATTCAGGGAACCAGTTCATAGCTCCGTAATTTTCGTTATTTCCACACCAAAGACCAATACAAGCATGACTCTGTAATCTAGGAATCTGATAGTCTAATTCCTCTTCAACCTGATTAATAAAATCTTGAGTTACCGGATAAAGGGAACAGGCAAACATACAATCCTGCCAGATAATAATTCCAAGACGGTCACAAATATCATAAAAATCTTCAAACTCATAATATCCGCCGCCCCAAACTCTAAGACAGTTTTGATTTGCATCCACAGTAGATTTTAATAAATCATAGTAACGTTGATAAGTAAAACGGGAAGGGAAGCAGTCCACAGGAATCCAGTTTGAACCTTTGGCAAAGATTTTTCGTCCATTGTTTTCAAAATAAATTGAACGACCTTCCTTTCCATCAATTTTATCTACTTTTGAAATTGCTTTTAGTGAGTTAAAAACTATATTTTTTGTGATTTGCTTTTCCTGACCAAAAGAATCTTCTGTCCAAATCTTCAATTTATAGATTGTGTTTTCTTCAAGGCCGGCTTCTTTTAATTCACCGGAAGTTTTCCAAAGGCTTGGATTTTTAACTTTTAGATCGACCTTAAAAGAATTTTTACCCTTTATGATTTTTTGATTAATTTTCTTTTCTACAGTCGGAAAATCATCAGCAGAAATAGAAATTTTAAATTCCTTTGTAATATCAAAAAAAGAATCAAAAGAAATTGTAATATGGGCTGTCCACTCATCATTTTTATGGCTGTAAGTAATTAAGGGATTATTAAAAAGGCCATCTGCAACTTCTTCTATGTAAATATCCTGATAGATTCCAGAAACCATTACACATGGGCCCCAATCCCAGCCGCCATTACACTGACATTTTCTAGCCATATTTCTATCTGGTGAAAATACGTCATATTTCATATAAGGAACAGGGTATGGAAGTTTTCTTGCAATTTCCATTGAACGTTTTTCTGGAGATTCAAAGAGAAATTTAATTGTGTTTTTTCCGTCAATTAAAAAATCACTTATATCAAAGCGGTAAAGAGCAAAAGTATTATTTCCTTTTCCAACTTCTTTATTGTTTATAAAAAGGGTAAAAAAAGTATCGGCAAAAGTAATATTTAAAATACTTTTGTAATTTTCCCTCTTTTTGTAATCAAAAGTTCTTTCAAGAATCCAGTCACTTTGACCAACCCAGAGCTGATCTTTTTCATTAAAGCCATAAAAAGGATCTTTTATATATCCATTTTCCATTAAGGCTGTATGAAAGTCTCCTGGAATATTTGCCTTTGTATTAATATCATTAGCAGAAAGATTCCAGCTTCCATTAAGAGAGAATTTTGTCATTTTATACCTACAATGATTTATTTGTTGATTGCAGTTAAATCATCTGCATTTAAGATTGTAAGACGTCCATTAGAATCTGTAACTACAATTCCAGAAGACATAACAGAAATTGGTGAACAACTTAAAACTGCTACATCAGAAACAATTTTAGCGTTTAAGCTTTCATCAAATTTTGCTACATAAAAACTTCCGTCTTTAGAAATTACACAATAGAAATCTGAGCCGTTTTGAACAAGAACTGAATCAGCTGCAATGTCCAACTGACTTTCGGCGGCAATTTCCATATTTTCTGTATCCAAAGTTACAAGTTTAATGGCCTTGTTTTCGCCTTCTTCTCCGGCAATTGCAAGATAGCCCTGTGAAGTCTTAAAAATAGTTCTGTTACGAATTACAGTTACTGGAGAATTTTTCATAATTTCACCAGTTTCTGCGCTAAATTTAACTAAGCGGGAATACATATTAGACTGATCTGTAATTACAAGACCATATTCTGCAGTCATTTTTGCCTGAGCGGCTTCTTTTTTCTGAACTTCGTTCTGGTCCTGAGCAATTTCTTTTCTTTCGCTCTGAGCTTCACTCTGTTTTTTGTCGGCTAAAGCCTGTTTTTCAGAAGCTTCTTCTTTCTTTTCGTCAGCAGTTTTTTGAGCTTCGTAAGCATTTTCCTGTTCGCTTTCAGCTTCGGCTTTCTTTTCGTCTGCTACTTGCTGGGCCTGGTCAGCTTCTTCCTGGGCTTCTTTTGCTTCTTCCTGAGCTTCTTTATCCTGAGGATTTTCGTCTGCTATTTTCTGTTTTTCATCTGCAACTTGCTGGGCCTGGTCAGCTTCTTTTTGAGCCTGATCTGCTTCTTTCTTAGCTTCCTCAGCCTTTTTATTTGCTTCTTCAGCCTTTTTTTCTTCTTCTACGGCAGCTTTCTGACTTTCTTTAGCGGCCTGAGAAGCGGCATCAGATTCACGCTCTTTTAAATCAACCATATCTTTACGGCTTTCTACATTTTTATCATCATCTTCCTGCATAGATTCAACAACTTTTGTATCAGAAATTACAGAAGTATCTACAGTAGAAAGACCACCATTTGCTACATCGTAAAGTGGAATAACAATCTGGCTTTTTCCCGGCCAATCTGAATAATTTACCGAAAGACCACAATTTTCTGCAGTAAGATTTTTTACTACAATATCTTTATATTTAGACTGGAAAGCTTCTAACTTACCACGATAAACGGCATTGTAAACTGTAATAAATACGGCAAGAGTATCTGCATCTTTTTCTGAATAGCCATAAGCGCTGGACAGGTAACCAGAAATAATTCTTCTTAAGTTATCGATATGATCCACAGTGGCATCTGAACCAATAAAGAGAATATCTGCATCAAATTTTCCCTTACTTTCATCAACTGCATGCACTACATAATATTTATTTTTTGAACCAAGATTAGTTGCAAGGGCAGGATTTTTAGAAACCTGACTTCCCATTGAAGAACCAATTCCTTTAATCTGACTTATACTGTTAATAACAGAATGTGGTCCTGTATAATTTATAAATTCAATAGTCTGATTTTCCGAAGCACTCTGAAGTTCTGATTTATCAACTTCTAAAGCAAATGAAATTGTAACAATAAATAAACTAACAAATAAAAAGAAAAAATATTTTTTCATAATGATTCCTGTCCTTTAAATATGTACAAATATTTTAACATAATTTTATTTGTTTTTAAACAATAATATCAAAGGTCAAGATTCTTTTTTGGGTCTTTTTACAATTCAAGCTGGGCAATTTTTTTTAGGGTATCGCGGGCATAAAGTCTGGTTTTTGGATCATAATTTGAAGAAAGCATCTTACTAACAATATCTTTTCCCTTTGAATTAAAGGCAGGACGTCCCATAAATAGACAAATTGAATAAACACTGTCGCAGATTTTTGTAAGCATGAATTTATCTTTATAACTTGTTTTACCGGCAAGAATATCAAGAGCTTGCATCAAATGAAAATCAGGGTCATAACCGTTAATGGAAAGGCCACTGAGCAGGGCAGAAAGCAAAGTCCGGTTATCTAAAGTCTTCATAAATTTTGAAATATATTTATTAAACTGACTGTCAGAAAATAAAGATAACTGAAGGATTATTTTTTCAAGGTCAGCTGCGTTTGTTTCAAAAATTGATTTTTCTTCCTGGTAATTTGAAGTTTTAGAGGAAATTGAAGAAGAATAAGACTGACAGGCCTGTAACAATTGATTTACATAATTTATTTCTTCTTTTCCATAAAGTCCTTTTTCCAAGCTGTCAAATCTTTCCTGACTCATAAGATTTTGGGGAATCTCAAAAAAATATGAATATTGAGAATCGGGCAGCTGATACCAGAAGTCGTAATTACTTGATTGGCTTTCCTCTGTATTTTTACTTAGATTTTGAGAAAGTTTATAGGCATCTAAAGACCAGTCATTTGCACACAAAACTAAATGATTATCTTTAGTAAAAATCATATAATCAAAGTAATTTCGTTTTTTTGAATTAGGGAGATTTAATTCCCGGTTGATCATTCCATTTTCCGAAAAGTAAAGGGCCCTTTGGAAATCGCTTATAAAAATCGAAGTATCCTGATAGCAGATTTCTTTTAAATCCAGTCCATTAATATTTTTAATTTCAAATTCATAGGGAACAGAAGCATCAAGAAGATTAATTCTAAAAAAGCGGATATTTGATTTTGAAGGCAAAAAATAAAAGGCTTTAGATAAATCATCTGAAACGACAAATGAAGCCTTGGAAATTGATTCCTGACTGGCCTGTAGATTTTTTGTCTGTAAAACCCATTTATTTTCAACTTTTCCCAAATCATTTAAGGCAAAAAGGCCGGAATTTCCATCTGTAAAAGTTAATAAAACACCCTGCTGACAGTGATTTACAGAATTAATCTGCCCCGCAAAGGTAATTTCTTCCAATATTTCTCCAAAAGGAGATATTCTAAGGCCCTGAGATTTTCCTTCATTCAAATCCTGTAAAAAAACAACAAAAGAGCCGTCGGGTAATTCCTGCATTTCTAAAATATTTTGTTTGGGCGTTTGAACTTTCCACTTGCATACACCGGTAATTCCGTAACAGTAAATTTCATTTAAGCTGCGGACAAAAAATCTGCCGTCCCGCCCCGCAAGTATTTGACTTAAAAGAGGGTATTCAAATTCCCTGTCCCAGATTTGGACACCACTGGGATTTAATAAAGATATTTTTCTGTTTGATTTATTGAGTAAAAGATAAAAATCCTGGGGTAAAGAAAATAATTTTGCATCACGCCAGTCAGAAAGATTTTTTTCCCAGAGTAAAGATCCCTGATTAGAAAAAGACATAATTGTCCTTGAATCGGCAATAAAAGAAAATCCAAAGGAAGAAAGGGCAGGCCTGCTAATTACTTTTCCAGAAATTACATTTGACCAGGAAGTATTAAATTTATTTAAATTTTCCTGGGCATAAAGAAAAAAAGAGAAAATTAAAAATAGGACAAAAAATAACTTTTTCATTAATTCCTTTTATTTATTAAATATTGCCAAAGATTCAATGTGACTGGTATTTGGGTAAAAATCCAGTAAATAAATCTTTTCTAAATTATAGCCTGCTTTTAGTAATTTTTTACAATCTCTTGCGTGAGTTCTTGGGTCACAGGAAAGTGAAAGAATCTGGGGAATATTTGATTTACAAAGATAATCGCAAACTTCTCTTTCCATTCCAGAACGTGGAGGATCAATCACACAGGCATCAAAAGGCGGACAATAAGTCTGACAATTTTTTACCCAGTTGGATCCACTCATTCCGTAAGACACATGTTTTTTACCAGCCATATTTTCTTCTGCATAAACAAGTGCATCTTTATTATGTTCAACTAGGGTAACATTTTCAAATTTATCTGATAAAAAAGTTGAAATTGCACCACAGCCTGAATACATATCTAAAATATTCTTACCGGGAATTAAATTATCGCAGATTAATTTTAACACTTTTTCAAAAACAAAAAGATTGGACTGAAAAAATCCCCTTACATCAAAAGAAATTTCTTTGCCATTAATTTTTACCCTTTGAGTATTTTCGGGTGAATAAAGGGTACCTGCAAAATAATGATTTTCTTTGATTTTTATATTTTTTTTAGACTTGCCAATTACTTCTTTTTTTATGTTTTCCTGAGCTTGGCTAATCATAATTTTATTCTGACCGCAAACATATTTACTGCCAAAAAGATGTATACGTCCCTTAGGTCTTTCATTTACATCAGATTTACTTAAATAGTCATTTATTATTTCTTCGGCGCATTGACAATTTGTGATTGGAATAATTACATTTCCGGATCTTTGAGATAAACCACCGTCATTTAATTGAAAACGAGCCCTGTAATTAAATTCTGGTCCTGTAACAAGTGAAAGTTTATTTTTTATATCTATTTCTTCCTGATTAAAAATATCACAGAGGATTTCTTTTCTTAATTCAACCTGATATTTAGAATCTATATGCATCATGTTACAGCCGCCGCATTTTCCATAATATTTACACTTTGGCTCAACACGATAAGGGGAAGGATTTATGATTTTAGTAATTTCCGCATTATCATAATCACTTTTAGATTCTACAATATTTACGTCTAAGGTTTCGCCTGGCAGGGAATAGGATAAAAAAACTGTTTTTCCATTTATTTTGCCTATGGATTTTCCCCCAAAGACTATTTTATCTGTTATAATTGTCATACTTATATTTTATTTTATCGAATTGGAGTTACACATGCAAATAAACAGTTTTTTTCAAAAGATGAATGATGGCTATGAATTATGGGTAAATCGCTGGCTACCAGATAAAGATGAAGATATAAAGGGAATTGTTCAGTTACACCACGGATTGGCAGAACATTCTATGAGATATGACAGATTAGGTTCTGTTCTTGCAGAAAATGGTTATATCTTAAATGCTTATGATTTTAGAGGACACGGAAAATCTGCAGAAAATGCTAAATCAGCCGGTTATGGTATGTTTGGTAAAATTGCAGATAAAGACGGATTTAACATTGCAATTGAAGATTTAAAAGAAGTTATTGATGGAGTAAAAAAAGATTTCCCTGGTAAAAAAGTTGTTTTACTTGGACATTCTTTTGGCTCTTTTATTTCCCAGGGCTACATAGAAAAATACAGTGATACCATTGATGCCTGTACACTTTGTGGAACTTCAGGTCCTCAGATGGGACTTATGAGAATGGGTAAGTGTTTAGTAAATATTATTACTTCATTTAAGGGAAAAGATACTGTCACTCCATTCCTTTCAAGTTTGGCCTTTGGTTCTTACTGTAAAAAAATCAAAAATCCAAAAACTCCAAACGACTGGATTTCTAAAAACGAGATGAATGTACAGATGTACAACGACGATAAATGGTGCGGCTTTGGTCTTACAAATTCCTTCTTTAAAGATTTAATGTCAGGCTTTTTACAGATTCATAAAGCTTCAAATATGAAAAAAATCTCTGTAGATTTGCCAATCAACTTTATTTATGGTGAGGAAGATCCTGTTGGCGCTTACGGAAAAAGCATAAAAAAACTTTATTCTATCTACCAGAAAAATGGTATTAAAAATCTTACAATAAAAGCCTACCCGGAAGATAGACATGAACTTTTTAACGAAGATAATAAGGAAGAAGTTGAAAAAGATTTAATAAACTGGATTGAAAAAAATCTTTAATAAGACTAATATTTTTCTATTGTGTTATACAGATATGGAACAGATAAAAACGGCAAATTAGCAAAAAAAGCCGTTGTTTACACTAAAGAAGAGCATCTTATTCCACATCAAGATATAGATCCTGACGCACTGCAAATTATTAATAGACTTAGAGATATGGGGTATACAGCCTATATCGTTGGTGGTGCCGTCAGAGATTTAATTGTTGGAAATGTACCTAAAGATTTTGATATTGTAACTGATGCTACACCTTCTAAGATTAGACGCATTTTTAGAAATTCTCGAATAATTGGACGCAGATTCCGTTTGGTTCATGTTGTCTTTGGAAGTAAAATTTTTGAAGTAAGTACTTTCCGGTCAAATGAAGAAGGTTCTGTTGGTAATGATTTTGGTACAATTGAACAGGACGTTTTAAGAAGAGATTTTTCAATCAACGCTCTTTATTACGATACAGTTCAGGAACAGGTAATTGACTATGTTGGCGGAATGAGAGATATCAAAAAAGGCCAGTTAAAACCTGTTATTCCACTGGATATTATTTTTAAAGAAGATCCAGTCAGAATGCTAAGGGCAATAAAATATTCAGCTACAACCGGGGCAAAAATCTCAATCCCTTTAGCCAGAAAAATCAGACACTCTGCAAATCTTTTAACTCAAGTAAGTCCTTCAAGATTAACAGAAGAAATGTTAAAAATTATTAACAGTCCTTTTGCCGATAAAATTATTGAAGAAGCTTTAGACAAAGATTTGTTTATGTATTTGCAGCCAGCAGCTTCTGGAATGATTTACGATAATAAAAATTTCGAAAAGTCTTATCTTGAAAACTGTAAAAAACTTGCCCAGTTAAATAAAGAAAATGGTGATGAAAGACTTGGAAAAAAATTATCTTTTATCATAAGTGATTTTATTAATTGCCTTACAGACTGGGATAAAGAAATTAAAAACAATACATCTCCAAATGAACTTTACATAAGAACCTGGACTGAATGTAGAAAATTTGTTCTTCCAATGAATCCAATCAGAAAGGAATTAGAATTTGCCGTAAAAGACTGTCTAAATAAACTGGGAGTAAAAACCCGAAGCAGAAATCTTCAGATAAAAGGGGAAAAAAGCAGCGGGCCAAAAAATAAAAAAAGAAAAACTTCTAATAGTCAAAGCAAATAAGTAAAGTTTTTTAATTTTTATTCCTTGTCCTTATCCTTATCTTTCATGATGATTTTATCAATAATAATGCTTACGTCTTCGATTAATATTCCAATAAAAGATTCAATTTTATCTATGATGTACTGCTGTAACTTATGAACTTTACCGGTTAACTGAGTTCCAAAAGGTGCATCAATTGTAACAATTAATTTATAACCGCGAGAATCTTTTTTAATGCTGACTTTTTTTACGGTTATTTCTGGATCACACTCCTGAACACAATTCATTACCATTTGAATTAAAGCCGCTTCAGATATCTCAAGTCTTCCTTTTTTAGAAAATTCCGGCTGAACAATAGATTTTTCTACAAGTTTTCCAGAAGAATTGTTACGGCGGAAAATATTCTTTTTACTGAAAAAATCCCTGATTGAATCGGAAAAAATCTGAGGATAATTTCTTTTTACTTCGATTGAAGGAACAGGAATTACATGTTTACCTTCAATTTGTCGAGACTTCTTTGCCTTTTCTATTTCTTCGGGACTTGCAATATCTTCAATGTGAATAATTTTACTTGGCTGAGGAATCTGAAGTCTTGTGGCTATTTTCATTACCATTTTTTCAGAAGTTCCAATAATCATTATTCTTTTGATATGAGATTTTCTTAAAACTTTTGCAACAGAATCTCGGTGTTCTTTGTCATCAAAAAGGGCAACACGAACAGCCCCCATATAAGTTTTTTCTTTTTTAGCAGAACGCCCCGCAATTATTTTTTCATCTTGAATTAAAAGACCATCGTCAATAATTGATTCGATTTTATACTCTTCGCATAACTGTTTTGAATGAAAACTTTTCCCGGTTCCACTTTCTCCAACAAAGGCAAAAACTGTTATTTTTGAAAAAATCTGCTCTAACTTCTGTATAAAATTAATATTCTTCACAATTTTATTATAATACAAAAACAGGTTAATGAAAAAAAATATCTAATTAAATTTACAATTACTTGCTTTTAATATTTTTTCCAGCTGGGGATCCAGAGGAATCTGAATAGATTCAGGCAGGGAATTTGATTTTACAAAAGCATCATCTTTAGGAAAAGTAATTTTATAGGCCTGAAGATAAAAATCCCTTTCTTCATTAATTTTAAGTCCACCGTAAGCAAAATCTCCCAAAAGTGGATGTTTGTGGAGGGAAGACTGAGCCCTAATCTGATGGGTCCTTCCAGTTCTAATATCAAGTTCTACAAAAGTAATCTCCTGTCCCTTGTAAAATCCATGGCCCAGAGGATTAAGAAAAGTAAGGGCCACTTTTGAATCATCAATTTCCTCACTTGAAATTTTTACTTTATGAAATTCTTTTGATTTTCCCTCCAGGGTATTTTTGTCGATATAATCTTCCCATTTTTGGCTGCAAGTAATATTTCCCTGTAAAATTGAATAATATTTTTTACTAATCTTGTGATTTTTAAGATTTTCAGAAAACCATTTTGCTCCCTGTAAACTCATAGAAAAGGCAAGAAGTCCTGAAGTTTTTCTGTCCAAACGATGAAGGGGACCGGGCCTAAAAGAAAGTGAAGAATCTGTATTTTTAGAGCTAAAATAAGCGGAAACTTGTTTATCCAGGGAATTTTTATCTCCGTGAACAAGACAATCATAGGCTTTATCAATAATCAAAAGATCTTTATTTTCAAAAACAATTTTTAGAGGATTTTCAAAAAGCAAATTATTTTCTTTTTCTTCAGTTTTTTCTGGGCTTGAAGTAGCAGCTTGATTTTCTTCCAGGATAAAAGCGGCAATTGAAATCTCATCATTTTGCATAACTTTACTGTCAGCCTTAGCTTTTTTACCGTTTAATTTAATAAGGCCTTTTCGTAAATATTTGTAGATTTGAGAAAGGGGAAGATTCTTAATATAAATGCGTAAAATTTTATCAAGTCTGCGGTTAGAATCATTAAGACCTGCTTTTACAATTTTAAAATCCATAGCCACAGTATACTTTCAATAAATAAAGACTACTAGTAAAATTCACTCTCTAATGATAAAATAAACGCTATTATGAATGAAGTTTTGCCACCATTTTCGGCACAAGTAAAAATGTTTTTAACAAACCCTGTTTTTTTAGCAGCGGTAACAAGCTGGCTTTCAGCACAATTTCTAAAGACAGCAATTAAACTTATCCTGGGGAAAATTCATTCATTAAAACAATTATTGGAAATGATGTTATGGACAACTGGAGGTATGCCTTCCAGTCATTCGGCTATGACAACTTCTGTTTGTGTAACTTTGGGTTTTAAATGTGGAATAAACTCAAATCTCTTTATATTTTCTCTGATGTTTTTCTTTGTAGTAATCAGAGATTCTTTTGGAGTTAGAAGATCAAGCGGAATTCAGGCCAATAAAATTAATCAAATTGGAGAAGAATTAAAGGAAAAAGAAGTAATTAAGGAATTCAAAAAAATGAAGGTTGTAAATGGCCACACACCTATGGAAGTAGTTTGCGGCTGTCTTCTTGGAATTCTAATAGGACTTTCATACTCTTTACTTTACTAAAATAATCATGCTAAAAATGAAACTTTATCAAAAAATACTTGCTTCCATCCTTTTTATTTCGACTTTTGTAATTATTGGCCTTTTTAAAAATCTTCCAAGCGGCAAACTCTGGGATAATTATTCAATTTTATATGTTGATAAAGAAACTTCAGATTCTCTAGTGGTCCAAAGCCTTTTAGAAAATGGAATTAATGATTATATTTCCTTAAACAATCAATTTTTACCAGTAAGATTTAATACTTTTTCTCCCGAGGTAAGCTATTTTAAATCAAACAGCGATAATCCAGCCTTTTCTTATATAAAAAACAGAAATGCATATTTCTTTGACAAATCAAATAATTACAGGCTTTATTACATTCCCTCTGAATATAAAAACAAATTGGGTAAGGTTGTAGAAAAGCTTAATGAATATAATAAATTCTGCGGCTTAGATTCCTCTTTATCTTATCCATATATTTTACCTCTTTTGATTTGTCTTATTTTTATTTTACTGGCCATTTTTTCCCGGGAAAAATTATTATTTATTGCAGCCAGTCTCCAGTCCCTTTTGTTTATTTTTTGTAATCCCTTTTATCAACTGGGAATTGCAATAATCATCAATTTACTCATTTTCTTTATTATTTCAAATCTCTGGAGAAGGAAGGGGGCTTTTAAAAGACTTTCTAAAATTTATCTTTTGGGAATTCTCTTAATTTTAGGAATTATATCGTCCTTTGCCTGTGGAATTAAAATTGCCTTAATCTATCTGCTTTTGTTAATTTCCGGCGGGGCCTCTTTACTTTTGTACAGCCAAATCGAAAATTATTTTAGAGAAAAAAAATCTTTTGTGCCAATTTATATTTTATCTGCAAAAAGAACTTCAATGTTTGCAAATAAATCAAAATTTGTTTTATCAAGTTGTTTAATAATTTCAAGTCTTCTGATTTTATTCTTTTTTCTCTCTACCTTTACTAATTTTTCTTCATCTTCAAAAAAAGTTAGTCTTCCGGCCGCTACTAGAAAAAGTCAGAGTCAATTACCAAATCTTGAAGATTATTATCAGTGGCACTGGAATATTGAAGCAGGCCCTTATTTATCCTTAAACAAAAAACAAGACAATAATATGATTTCCTTTCCAAGATATAAAAAAGAAGGAAAAAAACTTGTTGAATACCAGGAAACTTTAACCTTTGACCAGGATTATAAAAATAAACTTTATTCAGAAATTGATGATTTTAAATATTTATCTCTAGAAAAAATGTTAAAATCTCAGGGAAAGGATTTTGCAGGGGGATATAAATCAACAAGTTCCTATAAAATTTCAATATTTGGAATTACAATCCTGTTAATTTCCTATTTGATATTACTATTTTTCTCTATTTCTATTATTATAAAAAAGGGCCAGCGTAAATGACATTTTCAATAGAAATTTCAAATGTTGTTAAAAATTATAAATATTTTGAAACAGCATTTTTACCACACACAATTACAATTCCTCTAAAACTTGAAGATGATACAAGTTATAATCCCTGTGTAAAAGTCGGTGACTTAGTTGAAGAAGGACAGGTGATTGCCGTTAACTCTAAAAAAGTAAATCTTCACTCTTCGGTACCAGGAAAAGTTCTTGATATAGTTCCTTGTTATTGTTCAAATGGAAAGCAGTATTTTGGAATTAAAATTGAATTTGGCGGCAAGTTTTCTTATACAGGAAAAAAATTAAGAGAATTTCAGCCTCAGGAAATTACACCAAATCTGGTTGCAGATAAATTAATTTCTTATGGCATTTTTAATACTTTTAATCTTGCAAAAATTAAAAATCTTGGCCTTGAAATTAAAGAAGCAAAAAAATTTAATAATCTTGTAGTAAGACTTTTTGATGAAGATAATTATCGCTATACAGATTCTCTTATTGCAAAATTTTTAATGGATAAATTAATGATTGCAGCAAAAACTCTGGCATCTGCTATTTCTGCCCAGGGAATAATTTTTGCTTTTAATAATAAATCAGAAAACAAAGAAGACTTATTAAAATTACAGGATGAAAGAATTCATGTAATTGGTATGAATATAAAACGCTATCCTTGCGGTACAGAAAGAGAAATTATGTCTGCTTACATAAGAAATCAAAGTATAAAGAAGACAGATAAATTTAAAATTTCTAAAAAGGATTTATATATTGATTCATCTACTTTGTATGAAGTTTATAAGGCAATTAATACAGATATGCCACAACTGAGCAGACCTGTATTTGTTTACGGAAACTGCTTAAAAGCTTCTACAATCCTTGATGTTAAACTTGGTACTACAATTAAAGATCTGGTTAAACAGATTGGCGGTTTTGTAAAAGAACCAAAATTAATTGTAATAAACGGTTTAATCAGTGGAAGTAGGGTTCAAAGTCTGGATACACCAATCACAAAAGACGTAAAATCCCTGACTTTTCTTTCAAAAGAAAAAAAGACAGATCAGAATATTTTTAACTGTATCAACTGTGGAAACTGTAGATTTATTTGTCCGGTAAAAATATCACCAGACTTAATATACAATAATGTGATTTATTATAAGGAACTTACTCAAAACATAGCACTTTCATCAATTCGCTGTACTAACTGTGGACTTTGTAATATCAACTGTCCATCCCGTTTACCTTTGTGCCAGACAATAATGTATTTGAAAAATTCTTTATTAAATGATGATTCAGCAAAATTTACTTCTGAATCAAAGAATAGTTCTACATCTTTTGACCCCAAGCAAGATTCTGAGACTCAGGAGGATTAAAAATGGAAGAGAATAATTACAATCACTTTGAAAATATAAATAATAATCTCAGTCAAAATATAACAGGCTTAAGACCTTTTATTCACATTTCGCCATCAATTTCTATGATTTGTATTAAACTTTTTGTTTTATTAAGTCTTCAGGTTTTGATGTTGATTCTTACTAAAAGTTACAATTCACTGGCCCTTGTTATTACTTCTTTTTGTGGAGCCGCTTGTGCTTCTTCCTTAAGTTATCTTATTTATAAAGATCCAATTTATAACAGCTGGCCAATTTTAATTCAGGGAATACTGATTGGTTTACTTTTACCAGAAACTTATCCACTGGCAACAGTTTTTATTATCACTTTTATTACTTTATTTGTTTCAAGAACTTTAGTTTTTAAGAGTATAAATGCCTGGGTAAATGTACCGGTTGTAGCAGTAATTATTGCCTGGTTTATAGGAAGTAATTATTTCCCATCATTTTTAATTTCAAATGATATGCTTACTTTAAAAAATCCTTCGACCTATTTAATTCAGAATGGAACTTTTAATATTTACAATTTTGATGCAAGAATTACCGAATTTTTAAATTCAACAGTTTTCCGTTTCTTAAAAATAAATATTCCAGAAGGTTATGTATCTTTGTGGTGGGATTGTAAATCTATTATCCCGGCCTTCAGATTTAATTTTCTTACAATTATTTCATCAATCGTTATTTTTTCTGATAATTCTTTTAATCCAACGGTTCCTACATTTTTTGTAACTGTTTATATAATTCTTGTAAGACTTTTTGCCCCAATGATGTTTGGAGGAAGTATTAATTCCGGTGATATTTTACTGGCTCTTTTGACTAGTGGAACAATGTTTACCGCCACCTTCCTGATTCAATGGTTTGGAACAACACCAATTACCCTGTGGGGAAAAATAATCTACGGTTGTATTGCAGGCTGTCTGGCCTTTTTAATTACCGGCTGTGGAACTTCGCCAATTGGAATGGTTTATACAGTTTTAGTTTCAAACATCGTTAATTTGTTGATTCGATATTTTGAAGAGAAAAATAATAAAATTAAACTTAATGTGATTTTGAATCGTCTTGACCAGGAAGAAATCGATAAAGTAAATGCTAAATTAAATATGGAGGGGAAATAATTTATGTTAGAGAAATTTTCTTATAAAAAATTCTTTATAGATTTTGGAATTTTAGTTCTCCTTATTTCGGTTAGTTTTTTAATAATTATTTACTCAATCAAACTTTCCAGAAAATCCTGGCAGACAAATCTAAAAGTAAGTGTAGAAAAAGTCCTTGATGAATATGATGCTAATACCTGGACTGTTGGAAACTTTATTCCAATTAATAATCCTTTTTCCTTAACAGCAGCCTGTTATGAAACTCAGAACAGAAAGACAGGTAATGTTTATAAGGCCATTATCATAAGAATCGAAACTTATTACGGTCCGCTTCCAGCAGTTTTTCTGGTTAGCGAAGATAATAATGTTGAATTTATCGGTTATTCTTCACTTCACGGAAGAATATTAAAACAGTTAATAAATAAACCTTCAGACAAAAGAATAGACTTTTGGAAAGAAAAGGTTATAGAAATCTTAGGATAGGAGAGGGAAAATGAAACAGAAATCTTTTTATATTTATGTAGCAGCTTATCTGGCAATTTTAATTCCAGCTCCTGGAAGATTTGTTTTTGGGCTTACACTTTTACTTGAACTTATTATTCTTATGTTTATAGGAATTTTCACAAATCTTTTGATTGAAAAATTAAAGTTACAGCCCTTTAAGACTATTGTACTTATGTTTATTTTGCTGTCCGTAACCGTTTTATACAGACAGATTTTTATAATGTTCCAGCCAGAAATTATTTTAACTCTGGGATTTACCCTATATTTGCCAACACTTTCTTTATTCCTTATTGGATTTTTACTGGACGAAGCAAATAAATCCCTAAAAGAAAATCTGCTCTATTTTTTAAAAGAACTTGTTTTCTTTATTTTAGCAGGTTTAATCTACTTCTTAATTAGAGATATTTTTGGATATGGAACTTTCACTTTCTTTGGAGCAAAGCACCATATTTTTGAAAAAATAATTCTTCCACCAGAAAAAATAGGAGTTTTTTCTTTCTTTGCTACAATTCCAGGTGCTTTATTTCTGGAAGGAATTTTCTTATACCTTCACTTTTTAATCAAACAAAAGTTTAAGGTAATTTCAAATGCTGAGGTACAAAAATGATAATTCTGAATACTTTTTTATATTACATTTTATTTGCCTCAGTCGTTTTGATTTATGGAATTGGAATTAATAAAATTTCAGAATTTGGTATTTCAAAAAATCTGAATTTTATTTTTTACGTAAAAGCAATAGTTACAATTTATACAACCACTTTAATTTCCTGGGAAATAACACAAAAAATCTTATTACCCTTGAAAATTATTGAACTGGCACCCTTAATTATATTTCTTGTTTTTATCTGTTTGAATTCGATTTTTCAGGCCTTGATTATGATTATCACCGGTAAGAAATCCACCGAATTTACCGTTTCTTATCTGATAATTTTACTTGCCATTTGCGAAAGTTGTTCAATCATAAATTCAATTATAATTGCCACATCCTGCTGTTTAGCTTTAATAATTTTAGTGCCACTTTGTATAGCATTTAAATCAAGACTCTTACAAAATGGACAGAAGATAAATGAAAAATATTATTCTTTATTTTTTATTTTCCTGGCCTTATTGATATTAATTGCTTCTACAGTTGATATTATTTGGTTAAATCCTGGAGTTCTAAAATGATTGTTTTTATAGTTCTTTTAATTATATTAGTTTTAGTTTTCTCGATTATTATTACCTTTGCTTTTCACATTTTATTGCCTTCAATAAAAGTAAATCCAAAAGTTGAATCAGCTGACACCTTAATTTCTTCTTCCGAAAGAAGTTATATTCAGCCAGAAAAAAGGGATTTTTCGCCAAATGATAAAAAGGCAATTGTATTATGTTCCTGCAATAAAAAATTCGACAATCCTCAACAGAATTTTAATGAAGTTCACACCTGTTTTATGATGAAATCAATGGGGCTTTCGGGCAGTGACTGTAAATTTGCCTGTATTGGACTTGGAGATTGTACAAAGGCCTGCTCACAGGAAGCAATTTCAATAATAAATGGTTGCGCAGTAATTTCAGATTTATGCTGTGGATGTGGTTCTTGTGTAGATGTTTGTCCTCAGAAAATCATAAAAATGATTCCAAAAAATACAAAAACCATCAGCGTATGTTCAAACCATTCAAGTCAGGAATTAACTTCCTGCTCAGAAAAAGGAAATGAAATAAATGTTGAATGGAAAGTTAAAAAAGACTTTAAAATATGGCAATATTGTTATAGAATACTTATAAAAATATGTAATATTTTTAAAACTAATTAAAAAATAGTAAAAGGGGAAAACGGCATAGGGGTGGGAAGCCGAGTATAAACATTTTGATATACATTAGCTTCAGTTTAAAATCAGAATCGATAGCTTTTGAAAATTCAGAAAATTTAGAAAAGCTTTATAATTCAGTTTACAAACCCCTTATTAAAATTTTAAACCAGAACCCTGAATTTAAGTTTTCTATTTCCTTAAACGGCTCTTTAATTTCCTTCCTTAAAAGAAAAAGAAAAGAATACATAACAGTTTTAAGACAATTAGTTGATTCCAAACAGGTAGAAATAATTGGTGGAACTTATTTTGATGCCATCCTACCATTGTTACTCACCGTTGATAGAAATGGCCAGATAGATAAATTAACTTCAGAAATCAGGCAGACAATTGGCGTTAGACCAAGAGGTATAAACTTATTTTCCGACTGTTGGGATTCATCCATGGTTAATACCCTTCAGGTTTGCGGAATTGAATATGCTCTTTTAAACGAAAACATAATTCCAATAGAAAAAAGACAATTTCTTCCAATAATTATGACAAATCTGGGAAAATCTATAGAAATCTTCCCAACTTATTCTAATTTTATTCCAATTTCTCAGACAGAACCTGAAAAATTTGTAAATAATATTTTAAAGAACGAAAGATCCCTTAATAAAAAGTCTTATTATTTACATTATGAACCAAATAGAATTATAAACATAGAATTTAAACCTGAAAATTTAATAGATTTACTTGAAAGTCACTGGTTCGAAAAACTTATTGCTTATTTAAAGGAAAATCCTTCGATAGAAATTGAAACAACAACAACTCAAAACTATCGTAAAAATAATAATGCAAAAATACCAGCTCACATTTCCTGTGGTATGAATAATTCTTCTATTCATTTTTCATACAACAGAAACACAAGTATTTATGATTACCTTGATTATTATCCTTTGGCTAAAAACCTTTATAACCGACTTTCCTATATGGAAATGCTTATAAATCAGTACAAGGGAGATAAAATGCGAAAAATTACAGCCCGTGAAAAATTATGGGCTGCACAAAACGGCCATGCTCTTGTTTTCTCGAATAATGGAAATTATATTTCTACAGCTTATAGACAGAAAGCATATCAGGATTTGATTGAAGCAGATAAAATCATCAGGGAAGAGGGAAATTTTAAAGAATATCTTAGCAGATTTGATTACAACAGCGATGGACTTGAGGAATATGTATGCCAGATGAAGAATTATTTTTCTTACATTTCTCCAGTTGGCGGGGCAATTCAGGAACTGGATATTCTTAAATCATCTGGTAACTATGCAGATAATCTTTTTAGACAAGGTGAATTTGATGGTGTTACCGATAATTACGAAAGAGGAATCTTCATAGACCATTTATTTAACGAGGAACAGTTAAAATCTTACATTGAAGGAAATCCTGTTGAAGAGGGTATATTCTCAAGAATTATTTATAAGGAAGTAAAATTTGTAGCTTCTCACAGGGAAATTCAAATGGAAGCCCATGCTTATCTTCCAAAATCAAAACAGAATATAAAATTAAGAAAAAAATATATTATTAATTCAGACGGTATGATGATTCAATATATCATCAAAAATGAAAGTAACAGTCCTTTGATTTCAAATTTTGCCGTTGAATCAAATATTGCAAGTACAAATTTTGATGAAAACAATATTTCTTATTACAAACAGGAAGTTCTTTCTGACCAGAATTTACTGGAATTAGATTCAAGCCTTAAAACTTCAAGTCAAAAAAGACTCAGCAAAAATCTTGAAAAAACCTGTCTTGTAAGATTAACAGATTTAGACCACGGAATTAGTCTTTCTTTTGAACCAAACGAAGATTGTTCTTATTCATACTATCCATTAATTTTTAAGAGACCAGATTCTAATGATGATTTACATCCTGTTCACTTGACCTTTGTTTCAACCTTGTACTGGAAATTAAAACTTGACCCTGGATGTGAAACAGAAAAAACAATTAACTTTTCTATCACAAGCGTAAAAAAACAAAGAAAGTAATTTATTTAACAATATGCTATAATAAAAAAATGTTAGGCAGATATTTTTCTTTACAAGATAAATTAAAAAAACTTTTACTTTTATCTATTTTTTTATTTTCAACAAAATTATTTTCACAAGATTTTTCAAATTCACAGATAAACTACCGGGGAAGTGGTAATTACATCTTACAGGAAAGAAGTAATTTACTCCGTTACGATAATGGTCGCTATGTTGGACTTGTAAATAAACAGGTTTATGCCTATATAACTCCAATCACCTTTGATAATTATTATATTTACGAAGGTAATTTTTATGTTCAGGAAGGAACAAAACATAATAATTACAATGTAAAAGCAGGAATTGACGATTCAATCCCTTCAAAATTTAAAATCAATAAAATGGGACAATTGACAATGCTTAAGGATAATGGATATCCAAGCTTCAGATCATTCCCAAGTTATTCTGATCAAAAGATTCAAATTGGTGACAGCTGGTCTGCAAAAGCGGAAAGGGCAGTTGATCCATTAAACAAGGGCATAATCACAAAACTTCCAATTTATGTTCAATACAAATACGAAAGAGATGATTATTTTAATGATGAAGAAATATTTGTAATTTCAGCTCAATGGGCAACCCGCTACGGCTTTGGTTCAGGCTCCTATAATATGGATTTTGGAGGAGATAAAGATTTAGTTAAAGCAAGTGGTTCTCATAAGGCAAATCTTTATGTAAGTAAATTAAGTGGAAATTGTTTATTAATTCAGGATAATGTTGATGAAACTTTTGTTTACAGCGATGGAAATCAATATAGATTTAAGGGAACAATTTCACAGTTCACAGAATATCCACCTGCAATTGACCGTTCTAAAATTATTCCACTTTTAAAAAGAATTGCAGAAATCTCTGAGGAAGAAGAAGAAAGTCTCCAAGAAAGTATTTCTATGGACGAATTTTCTAAAATCAGTGGAGATGGCCTTGCAACGGCAGAAGATTACTCGGGCGCAGGCAATTCCACCGGGGCGGCAGCAAATACATCGGGCACAGGCAATTCCACCGGGGCGGCGGCAAATTACTCGGGCGCAGGCAATTCCACTGGGGCATCTGCAAATTTAAAATCAAAACTTGATACTTTAATTAATAATCCACAGGGGGCATCAGAATTAGATGACTGGAATTATACTTCTGCCAGTCAATCAAAGCCTCATGAAAAAGATGATAAAAAACTTGTCACAGTTGATAACACACCGGCAGGCTTAAGACTTACAATTCCAAATTTACAATTTAAGCCAAATAGTCCAGAACTTATGGAAGATGAAAATAATCGTCTGGATAAAATTGCCCAGGTTTTACTGGAAATTCCTGA
This sequence comes from Treponema sp., assembly GCA_024682655.1. GTDB lineage: Bacteria > Spirochaetota > Spirochaetia > Treponematales > Treponemataceae > Treponema_D. The sequence continues at coordinate 3,761 of JAIKYZ010000014.1, read as the reverse complement.
CTGCAGACTTTTAATCGAAGGTCATACTGCAAGAATTGGAGAAGAAGAAGGGGAATTACAGCTTTCTCTTGAACGTGCTCAATCAATAAAAAATGAATTGAGTAAAAGAGGTTTTACAGAGCAAAATATAATTGTAAGAGGCAGCGGTGGAACAAAGCCAATTGCAGATAATTCTACTTATGAAGGTAGAGCAAAAAACAGACGTGTTGAAATTACGATATTAGAATAGATATAATATTTTAGAGGAAATTATGACAGATTTAGAAAGACAGGATTTATTTAACGATGTTTATGAATTAATTGATATTTATAAAGAATTTTCACCCCTTCAGGCAAATGGAACTATTGTAACAGAGGCTATAAAACCTTGTATTACAGAAATGATAAACTACACAATTCCGGATGAATCAGAATCAGCAAAATTAAAAGACTGGCTTGATACTACTGATTTTTGGACAGCCCCTGCATCTTCAAGATTTCATGGAAACTTTAAGTCGGGCTTAAGTCTTCACACTTTGATGGTTATTCGTCAGGCCCTGATTTTTTCTAAACCTGTGCTTGAAAATTTCTTTTCTTGTCCACTGGCAGAAAATTATAAAATCACAGCAAAAGATATATTTTTGGCTTGTCTTTGTCATGATTTTTGTAAAACTGGTTTTTATGGAACTGAATATAGAAATGTAAAAGATTTTGCCGGAAACTGGACAAAACAGGCTTTTTATAAGGCAAAGTCTGACAATAGAAATCTTGGCCATGGGAATGAATCAGTTTTGATGATGTTAGAAATCTTCCCCGAAATGATTCACAATCGTATGGTTATGGAAGCGGTAAGTCGCCACATGGGATTTAGTGATTTGTCTGAAAGTGAAGGTTATAACTATTCAAACTTCTTACAAAATCCCCTGGTTGTTTTAATTCAACTGGCAGATCAAACCGCTGCCCAGTGGTTTAACACCTAATTTGAATCAATTAAACTTTTCAAGAATGCTGCAGCTTCAGGCTTGTCGGAAATTTCCCAGAGCCTGCAAGTTGTAACAATCATATTATCTTCTTTCCAGAGTAAGCCCAATTTCCAGTTTCTCTCAAAATTATCAATCATCTGAATATCAGGATTTATATTTTTACCCAAAAGATTTACACAAGTTGAATGTTCAATAATGTTATACCACTTTGGATTTGTATAGGATTCACTAGGAAATTCCTCTAAAAGTTCTGAAGATGTATCAATTGTTAGACCAAGAGTACCCACAGGTGTCTCTTTTTTCATACTTTCACTTATAGAACGGAACATTGGATAACACCAGAAATCGGTACAATAAGTTCCTTTTACAATTTCTTCATTTTCAAAAGTATTTTTTAAGTAAATCACCTTTTTATTATTTGACCCGGCTTTTTTGGCTTCTTCATAAGATTTAGTCAAAAGACAGTCTTTATATTCAATAGAGTCTTTTTCATTTAAATCTTCCAGAACTTTTTTAATTTCCTTATCAGCCTTTGGATAAATATGAAGGGTGTAAGAATTTACAATACTTTTTACTTCCTGATTTTTATCTGAATATTTTGAATCATCAAGATTTAATAAAAGGAGGAAAGTGATTTTTTTATATTTTTCGATTTCTTCAAATTTGTAAGAAAAGCAGCCAAGTTTTGTATTTCCCCTTTGATTATTTTCAATTTCAAAATCTTCTTCACAAAGGATTTCATCATTTTCACTATCTATGATATAGGCTGTAATACAATTTCCTGTAAAATCTTCATCACTATAATTGTGCAAAATTATATCTGCCTTTAATTCCTCTCCATCCTGATATAAAAATTTATCAAAAGAGGCAAGTAATACTGTTTTATCACAAAAACTTCTCCACTGAGGTCCTGAAACAAGGCCTTTTGATTCCATAAAAGAATTTAAAACTCCTACCAGAGCTGTTCCCTGGCCAGTAAAATCCTGTAAATCCAAAAGTTGAAAACCAGAAAGTTCATTACTTCTTAAAGCGGCTTCTATTTCGTTTTTATAACATTGAATTGCAAGTCTGCCGGAATCTCTAAAAAAGTCTGGGGCCTTATCAATCATGCCTGCTTTTTCCAATCTTTCTTTAAAAATCTCAAGATTGTAGGCTTTTAAAACCCCTGTGTATTTTTCTATTTCTGTAAAATCTGGATAAAAACAATACTGTCCAACTTCATGACTGACACAGGGTTTATTTGGTAAAAAATTATTAGTCTGTCCGGAACTTTTTACTTTTTTTACCCCAGTACCAAATTGAATTTCAATTTCCTTATCAGAAGAAGCAGCCTTTTCCTGGGAATTATCGTTTGTAAAGAAAATATCGTAATTGTGATTTGCATTAGGCTCATCTGTCTGAATAAAACCTAAAGGAGCATCACATTGGGCATAAGAACCTCTAATTAAGGCTTCTTTTGATAATCTAACTCCAACAAAATAATCTTCGTGTTGGGTGCTTCTAGGCCAGAACTGGAAATTATTTGAACCGCCAGTGTATAAATGTCTGTCATCATAATCATGGTAAGCTTTCATAATTGAATCCAGACGATTTTCCGAACCCCAAAGTTCATTTCCCATACTCATCATAACAAAAGAAGGGTGATTTCCAAAATCGTCAAGAATTTTATAGCCTTCACTGATTAAATAATCCTGGGACTTCTGGTCAAAACCTTCTTCCCCCGGTGCCTGAATTGTTCCCCAAAAGGGTAATTCTGGAGACATATAAATACCCAGCTGATCTGCCGCGGTAAAAGCTGCCTCTGGTGGACAGGAAGTATGAAATCTGTAGTGATTAATTCCATAATTTTTTGCAGTTTTCATAACTTTAAGCCAGGAATCTAAATCAGTTGGAGCATAACCTGTAAGTGGAAAAATCAAGCCGTCATGTTTTCCCCTTAGAAAAATTCTTTTTCCATTAATTTCAAAATATTTGCCCTGGGCCTTAAAGGACCTGAATCCAATTTCAAAAGTATATTTTTGTTTTACATTTTTTGGAAAAATTTCCAGCTGATAAAGATTTGGAGCTGTATCTGACCAAAGTTTTGTATTTTGAGGCATTGTAAAAGTAATTTGATTTTGCCCCGCAATTAATTTTTGACTTTTTTCAAAAAGATTTGGGATTTTAAATGTATATTCAGCAGAATCCTGGCCCAGAAGCTTTGCCTCAATAAGAAGTTTTACATCACTTTCTACAAGAGTCTTAATTTTAATTGCTTCAAGTCTAAGAGGATCTAATTCAATCAGCTCAATTCTTCCAGTAATTCCATTCCAGTTTGTTTGGGTATCTGGGGAAGTCATATGTCCACCAGGAACAATATAATCTGTGTTTGAAACTAAAATGCTTATATCAAGAGGCTTTTTCAAATCTTCAGGGCTTAATTCAAAATCATATTTTTGTATTCCGTTTATAGAATTGTTTGAGCCAATTTCCCTGCCGTTAATCCACAGAGTAGAATAGCGGGTCCTTTCTAAAATCAATCTATAATTTCCAGCTGTCAGAGCTTTGTAATCATCTTCTGTAAAATCGATAATTTTTTTGTACCAGGCATATCCTTCGAATTTGTAGGGATCTGTTAAATAACCTATGGCCCTTTCATCACTTTTTGGAGATTTTTTCTGCTCTGAAAGGCTTCCAGGTAAATTAATAAAATCTTCAAAAGACTTTAATTCAAAAAATTTATTTTTAATTCCTTCTTTTTTACTATCCAGTTTTAACTGCCAATTTCCTGATAAATCAATTCTTTTCATTTTCCAATCC
>JAIKYZ010000019.1 GCA_024682655.1 Treponema sp. | reverse complement strand
GGGATCAGTTAAATGCTCAGCTTATGACTGCAGTTTTTAAGGAGATTCCAAAAGATTTACGGATATTTTTTTTCTGATTTCTTAAAGCCTTTTTATAGACTTTCTGACTGATTTCATTTCCAAAAATTTGCATATAAAATCTCCTTTATTTTCTAAATCTTTCGCTAATTTCTAATTTACGATTTTCTCCAAGATCGATTATTCCCTTGTAATTTAAAGATTGAACTTCATATAAATCATTTCCTAAATATTTAAGATTGAAGTTTTCTTTCTGATATTTTTTGATTAAAGCAAGAATCTCTAATGTGATTTTTTCTTCCTCTGGGCTGAGGTCTAAATTATCCGAAAACATAATTTGACTTCCAAAGGCAGAATTAACAAAGGCAATTATTTTCTTTTCTTCAAGAGTTAATGAACATTTATTATTTCTTATAAAAATGACATCTGGGTCACACTGGAAAACTGTCCCATTCCACAAAGCTTTACCTAAAGTATCCTTTAAATTTAAATAAGCAGAAGCACGTCCATTCCATTTTATTCTTCTCATTAAAGAATTATCCCAATGTTCGTAAGTATCACAGCCAATTCTAGAAAGAGGGAAGTTTTTAAATCCCATTTCCATTGGCATACCACAGCCAAGGTAATAAACTTCTTTTCTATTATTGTTTTTTTTGATTTCTGTAAGAATTTTTGTCACCTGATGAAAATTTTCGTAGGCCGCATTATTTTTAGAAAAAGCTCCATAGAACATTCCTGCAAATAAAAAGTCTAATTTTATATATCTAAAGCCCCAGTCATTTATGATTTTATTCATAAGATTTTTTAGATGACTTTGAACCTGATCCTTACTTAAATCTAAGCAATAGTAAATTCCATTTGCACCCCAGCGTGGATTCCAGCCTGCTTTTACCAGATTTCCTTTTTTATCTCTCAACAAATAATCCGGGTGCTCAAGAGCAAATTTACTTCTAATATCAATAATCAAAGGTGCACACCAGATTCCAGGAATAAATCCATTTTCTTCGATTTTTTGAGTTAGGGCTTTTAAGCCCGAAGGGAATAATTTTTTATTACAATCCCAATCGCCTAAAGAAATCTGCCATCCATCGTCAATCTGAAAAACTCTTTTATAATCCGGGAATTCCTGACCTGCAAGTTTAATGAAATTTGGACTTTGATTTATTTGATTTAAATCTGAAAGAATGATATTTTCATCAATTTTTTCGTAGTAATTGTACCAGCTTTCCCAACCAAGAAATTTATTTTGATTTTGCTTACCAAAATAGGCAAGAATAGTATTTTTTGCGTTAACAAACCCCCTTGCCGTAATAATTTCGACCTGGGCCTGAAGTTCACCTTTTTTCCAGCTTTTACCTTTATCTGCAATTTCAAAAGAGACCTGTGATTTTTTGCGGTCAATAATAAATTGAAGTGGCGGTAATCTGTTAGAAATATTTCCTACTGAAATTAATAAAATATAATAATCATTAAAACGAATATAACTGATAAAGGATGCCAAGACCTTATTTTTTGAAGCTTTGAATTTACTTTCTGGAAAAACAAGCCACTTATTCCAGTTTTTAATACATAAATTTTTTAACGAATCCTGTTTTTGGCAAGGGGAAATTTCAAATCCTGGATTCCATGACTGCCAGGCTCCAACATGAATAAAAGCATCTTTTAAATTGTTAGAATCTAAGAAAGGAGTTAGATCAATTTTATCTAAAACAGTATTTTCTTTTGCAAGGTATGTATCCTTTGAAAAATATTCATTCATAAAGACCTCCTTTAGATAGTAATAATCTCAAGTTGATAGACTTACTATCACCATAATAACATTAATTATTGGGAAGTCAATATAAAATTTAATTAATTCTCTTTATTTTCGGCCTTTCCCAGCTGTCCGCAGGCTCCGCCAATTTTTCGTCCTCTTTTTTTTCTAAGAGTAACATTTAATCCAGCTCTTTCCAAAAGATAAACAAAAGATTTTACTTCGTTTTGACTTGGTTCCTGGAAAGGTAAAATTGATACAGGATTCCAGGGAATTAAATTTATATTTACATCAAGTCCTTTTGCAAAATTAATCATATTTTGGGCACTAACTTTATCTGTATTTTTATCGTGGAGAAGGGCAGCCTCAAGGGTAACTCTTTTACCAGATTTTTCTGCATAATAATCAATTGCCTTTCTTAAGTCGGAAAGTGGATTTCCCCGGTTTACGGGCATTAATTCGTTGCGTAAATCTTCGTTGGCTGTAGTCAAAGAAATTGCCAGTCGGATATGAGGACCATTATCTGCTAAATCATAGATTCCTTTTAAAATTCCACAGGTAGAAAGAGTAATTCTTTTAGTAGAAAGGTTACGTCCCTCTTTTGAAGATAAAATTGCAATAGCTTTTCTTATTGCACCAAGATTTTGCATAGGTTCTCCCATGCCCATAAAAACTATGTTGTCTAATTTTCCACAAATTTCTTCAAGGTAAAAAAATTGTTCTACAATTTCTCCGGCAGTTAGATTTCTTGCCAACCCCAAAGTACCTGTCATACAAAAGGCACATTTCATTGCACAGCCAACCTGGCATGAAACACAGGCGGTTTTTCTTCCTTCTTTATCGGTTAATAAAACGGTTTCTACCGCATTTGAATCTTCTAAAGTGATTTGAAGTTTGACAGTACCATCAGAGTCTTTTAATACATTAGAAATAGAAGAAGTTCTGAGACAAGCTTTTTCTTCTAAATCTTTTCTTAGGTCTAAACTTAAGTTTGTCATTAAAGAAAAATCTTTTATCCCAGAACTTACCCATTTGAAAATCTGCTTTGCTCTGAAAGCCTGTTTAAGATTAAGTTCTTCTATAATTTCTTCTGGTAGAAGTCCACAAAGATTAATTTTCTGCATAAAATCAGTATATACTAATTTTATTTATTAATCTTATCTAAAGTATTTTTTATTACTAAATTTTTTCCATCCAGATGAAGATAATTTTCCAAAACTTTGATAGCAGAAGCCTTATCCTTTTTAGCAAGGTAACAATCTGCCAAATCATTATAAAGACGTGAATTTCTTGGATCATCATTAATGAGTTTCTGGAATCTTTCGATTGCCTCATCAATTTTTCCTTCGCCTTTACAAATTAAAGCCATACCAATAGCGGCATAGATATCAAAATCAATATCAAGTGCCTTCTTATAGTATTCTTTAGCCATTTCGAAATTTCCAGTTGTTCTGTAAGCATCACCGGCACGAGTCAAAATTACTTTATTTTTTGGATCAAATTCAAGAATTCTATTCCAGTAGGTTACTGATTTGTACTGTTGATTCATACCACGGTAACAGTCAGCAAGACCAAAGAGGGCATAGAAATTTTTTGGTTCTTTTTCAAGGGCTTTTTCAAAATAAGAAGTTCCACTTTCAAAACTCTTTAATTTTCGGTAACAGTTTCCAATTGAAGTCAAAACCCTGATATCAACAGCATCACCATTAATTTCATAAATACGATTCCAATAATAAAGAGCATCTTTATATTCTTTAAAATCGTAACTTAAATGTCCAAGACCAATCAATGCATAAGCATTATCAGCTTCGATATCAAGAACTTTATTGTAGAGTTCTTTAGAACGCTTAAAATCGTGAATTTTTCTGTAAGCATCGGCAACTCTTGTTATAACAGTGATATTTTTGTCATCATGTTCAAGATATTTCTGCCAGATAGTAATTGCTTTTGAAAATTGATTCTGAGATTTATAACAGTCAGCAAGACCAAAGAGGGCATAATTATTATTAGGAAAAATTGTAAGACATTTTGTATAATACATGATTGCATCATCAAAATGATTTTGTTTTCTTTCTGAATCACCCAGACCTACTAAGGCATAGTTGTTATTTTCATCCATTGAAAGGATTTCTTCAAAAACAGCAACAGCTTCTTTGTAGGAACCTTCTTTGATAAGTAAATAACCTTTTTTTGAAAGCTCTGAAATCTTTTTTAATTTTTCATCATTTGAATTCTGAAGATCACTTTCAAATAATGAATCCGGTACAATAATATCATTAGATACGTTATTGCTTGTACTACTCATAATTTCCCTCTTTTTTAATTCAAGTTTTTTATTAAATTTTTAATTAACAACTTAATACTATAAAAATTTTCGGATAATAGCAAAAGAAATTAAT
>JAIKYZ010000076.1 GCA_024682655.1 Treponema sp. | reverse complement strand
AGAAGCCTTAAGAAATGCTATGGAAAATATCCAGAATATGCAGGCTCAGAAAATGAGGGAACAGGATAGGGAACTGGAAAGTCTTATGGAAAGACCTGAAGAACTCTATGTTGAACCAAAGGCCCAGGAGGAAGTTTTATCTGAAGAAGATTTTGCTGTGGAAGAAGAAAGTCCTGATATGGATGCCCTGCTGGCAGACGACACAGAAGAAACTGTAGTCCAGGAAGAAGAAATCCCAGCCGAAGAGGAAATTGAAGCTGAGGAAGAGGAAATCCCAGCCGAAGAAGAAACTGTAGCCGAGGAAGAAGAAATCCCAGCCGAAGAGGAAACTGAAACTGAGGAAGAAGAGATCCCAGCCGAAGAGGAAATTGAAGTTGAGGAAGAAGAATTCCCAGCCGAAGAGGAAATTGAAGCTGAGGAAGAAGAATTCCCTCTGGTAGATGAAATTCTTGGCGATGAAGAAATCCCAGCCGAAGAAGAAACTGTAGCCCAGGAAGAAGAAATCCCTGTCCAAGAGGAAATTGAAGTTGAGGAAGAAGAATTCCCTCTGGTAGATGAAATCCTTGGCGATGAAGAAATCCCAGCCGAAGAAGAAACTGTAGCCCAGGAAGAAGAAATCCCTGTCCAAGAGGAAATTGAAGCAGATAAGGAAAATATTCTTGAAGACTTTCCATTTCCAACTGTAGAAGAAATTTTACAGGATATAGAAGAAGTTACAGAAGATAATCCTCAGGAAGAGGAAATTGAAGCCCAGGAAGAGGAAACTCCAGCCGAGGAAGAAATTGAAGCCCAGAAAGAGGAAATCCCAGCCGAAGAAAATCTTGCCCAAAAAGTTACTGCTCTTACAACCCAGGATATGCTGGAAAAAATTGAAAGAATCTTGAGTGATGATGATGCCGCCTCAACAAATGCCGACAAAATCGAAATGTTTAAAAAACTTCGCTTACTTTGCGACTTCCTGCCAGAATCAGAAAAAGACACTTTCCAGTCCTGCAGAAATCGCATGGTAATTGATTATATTATTTCAAAACTTTCTGGAAAACCAGGACTTTTAATTACTGCCCAGTCTTTGATTAAATCTGGAATTTTAGGCGAGGCTTACGATTCTCAGTTGATGAAAAAATCCGAAGACGAGTTGAATAATGAACTTGTCCGAAAAGTAATCAAAATCATGAAGTCTATGTCTGGAGAACTTGAAGATAAAGCCCTTTCAGAAGCAATGAAGGCAAGTGCAGATAATATTTTGGAAAGAATTGAATTAGTAGATCAGAAAAGTCAGATTTTTTCTTAAGAAATATTCAAAACTAAGTTAAATAAATAAGGTCTTCCAGGGGGAAAATCAAAAATCCTCTTAGAAGACCTTTTTTTATATTTATATTCTTATGATTTTAGAATGACTTATAACTTCATGACCATTTTCTGTTATAAGGACATCATTTTCCAGTCGGCAGCCACCAATTTCTGGATCGTACAAACCAGGTTCACAGGTAACAATCATACCAGGTAAGAATTTTTCTTTCTGGTCTACTTTTAAGCTGATTCTTGGCCCTTCATGAATCTGCAGTCCAATTCCATGACCCAAAGAGTGGGGCATTTTTCTTTTGGCTTCGGCAAATATTAAATCTGTCATTTTTGCAGCTTCGTAAATTGTATGTTCAGGGCTGTATAAATCAAGACTGGCCTGGTAAGCTTTTTCTACCAGATTTAACTGCTCTTCCTGCTCTTTACTTAAAGGTCCTTTTGCTACAGTTACAGTAGTATCGCTTGTGTAACCCTTGTAAACTACTCCAAAATCTAAAATTGAAAGTCCCTGAGCTGGCCAAGCCGCATTTGTATAGCCTGGGAAGGCGTGAATTGCAAAGCTTCTGCTTGGACCTGCTGCCAGAGTGTCAAATCCAGTCCTTTCACAGCCATAATCTCGGCAAACTCTTTCAATTAAAAGGGCAACGTCGCTTTCTGTTTTAATTTCCCCATTTTTAATTTTTTCTTCAATCTGATTTATTATAATATCTCCAATTCTTGCGGCTTCTTTTGTACATTCAATTTCGTATTCATCTTTCTGAAGTCTTTGTTTAACAGAGAAATTATATAAACCGTCTTCAATACAGCGGCAGTGGTAGGCATTCAACTTATCTACAAATTTTAAATATTCAGGGTAGGTAAGATAAGGTGGAAGTTCTACTTTGTTCACTTTTACCGGTTTATAAGAATTCAAAGCGGCTCTTACAGCTTCGTAAGGATTATTTTTATAGCGGGAATAAGGAATAATCTTGTCTGCAATTGCATTTTGTTTTGCAAGATTTTCATCCCAGGCTATTAAAATAGTGTAAGAATCCTTAAAAATTACAAGGATAGCATCTGAAGTATGTCCACAATAATATCTGATACTTGGATCTCTGTGTTCTTCACTGTCTATAAAAACAATGGCATCAGTTTCTTCTGAACAGGCCTCTATTGATAAATGAGCAACTCTTTCTTTAAAAATGTTTTTCAATTCTTCTTTAGTATAATCTTTCATACTTTTAAGATAATAAACTTTATTTAGATTTACAATTAAGATTAAAAAAATACTTATTAAAACTATTTTTTTTTGGCCGACTTTGAATATGATGTTATAATAAGGTTTTAATAAAAAAGGGGATGTGTATGAAAAAGTTTATTTTTATCTTAGCTTTATTAACTTTTACAAACTTTATCTTTTCTCAGGAAGTGGAAGAAAGCCCGGAATCGTCAGAAAGTCCAGAACTTGCAGAAAGTCAGATACAGGAAATAGAAGAATCTTCAGAAGTAGAAATCCCAGAGACAGTAGAAATTTCAGACTCTACAGAGCTTACTGAAGAAGAAATTCCAGAATCAGTAGAAATCCCAGAGGAAGAGGAAAGTGCTGCTGCAGAAGAATCTTCAGAGTCACTTGAAATCCCGGCTGCTGAAGAAAACATAAAAGTAGAAGTTACAAAAGGCCTGCTAACCCCAGAAGAATTAGAATTCCAGGCCCTTCTTAATCAAAAAAAGGAAGAAATTAATTCTTATATCACAGAAAATCAGGAAGATTTGGAAGATTATTTGGATCCTTCTGAACTTATTACAATTATTGAAAGTCTAAAAGCCGAAATCGATAATCACAGAAAGGATGTTCAGGGCCAGATTGATACATATTTTGCTGCCAAAGATTTAGAAAGAGACTCTCAGGTAGATCAAATTATAAATGCGCCATTAACAACAGTCGAAACAGATGAATTTGGAACTCAAACAAAGAGTTCAATCGAAAGACGTAAAATTAAGGCCCAGGAAATTATTGATGCCACAGAGGCAGATAAAAAACTTTACCTTGATACAATGCAGGCCCAGTTAAAAAATGATGAAAAAGATAATCTTTCGGGCTTAAAAAAGATTTATTTTGTTCTGGAAAAATTTAATTATAAAACAACTTCTTTTGTAGACGGACTTACAATTAAAGCTGGCCCTTACGATGGAAAAAATGGAAAGTGGACTGTAAATATTGAAGCAAATCTTTTAGAGGTAGAAGGCCTTATAAAAGAGACTCTTGATTTAACTTATTCAGAAGTTACCGGAAAAAAATTAAAAGATTTATCAAAAATGAAAGAAGAAGAGGTCAAAGCTTATAAAGACACAGTAAATCTTTACGATTCTCTTTTTAGGGAAGATGTTCCTGTCCTCTACGCAAAACTTTCCTACAAGTTAATTCATTGGCAGCAGCCTTCAGAATATAGATTTATTCCTCTTAAAATAGAAATCCTTAAAATTGAAAATTCCCGCCAGAAAGTAATTAAGAAAATTGATTTAATTTCTCCAAAGCTTTTTACAAGATTTCCTGCAATAGAAGTTCGCGACCAAAAGACAATTGCTAAAGAAAAGGAAAAAACAATAAATATCCTGGAAAAAGAACAAAAAGCCAAGGAAAGGAAATTAGGAGTTAAACTTTATTCAGATCCAGATGTTTCTGCAAAAACTTACGGAAAAGATCCTGTAATTCAAAAAGGAAGAGGTTCCCTTCTAATTTCTGTAAACGATTTTGAAGATTTTAATAATCCAGAATTTGGAATTGATCATCTTCAGGCAGATTTAACTCTGGGACTAGGAAAATTTGGATTTATGGGGGCTGATTTTGGTCTTTTATTCCCTGTTTCAAAAGAAAATATGGTCTTTAATGCAGGACTTAATGGTGGAATGAATGTAAAAATTGGACAGATTTTACGACCTTATATTTTACTTGGAGCAGATTATTACACCGATTACAGGGGCCTGGCAAAGGCTGGAATTGGCTGTGATTTTATTCTGGCCAAAGTGATTTGTTTGAATGTAAATTACAGCTACAATTGTAATATGGATTTAATTCAGTATTTAAACAAAGAGGCCAGAATGGAAAAAATTGCTTCCGGTCAGGATCTGGATATTCCACTTTCCTTCTTACACAATTTCTCACTGGGAATTGGATTTGCCTGGTAGAAAACAAATTGAAAGCTAAATCATTTAGGCTGTCTAATATTTTTTTACTAGACGGCCTTTTTTTTATTTTCTTTTGAATTTTCTGATAATTACCATAACTATTGGATCTTTAGTTATAATCAGTTGTCCAGCTCCTACAATAAAGAAGAGAATTGAAGATAAAATAACTGGTAAGCCCTGAGAAATTAATCTTCCGTAAGAGGCAAAAGTATCTACTAAAAATCTTCTGAAAAAATAAGTTGGAATAGAAGCAATAAGAGAAAAAATCAAAATTTTAATAATGTATAAAGAGGATTCTTTTAAGATTTTCTTTACATCAAAAGAATTCATCTTCTTCATAAAAATTATAAGGAATAAAGTATTTACCCCGCTTGCAAGGCTCAAAGCAAGAGCAATTCCATTTCCACTCATAGGGCCAACTAAAAGTAAAACCAGAAGAATATTCGAAGCAAAACTTAAGATTCCGGCCATAGTTGGAAGTTTAGAATTTTCCTGGGCATAGAAGGCTGGAGCGATGATTCTGTTTACAGCAATAAAAAATAATCCCGCAATATGGAATCTAAAAGCACCTAAAGTTAATTTTACCGACTGGGCATCAAACTTTTTATTCATATAAACCAGGGAAATTAATTCTTTTCCGCAGATTAGCGAATAGAATGTTACTGGAATTGTAATCACAATTATAATTTTTATTGCCTGAACCAGCATTTTATTAAAGTCTTCCCATTTTTTTTGAGCCGCAAGACCACTCAAATCTGGCAAAATTACAGTTCCAATAGAAACCGCAAAGATTCCTAAAATTAATTCCTGTAATCTAAGACTGTAAGAAAGACTTGAAACTATACCCTGGCCTGCACGACTTGCCATAGAAGTAGAAACTAAATCATTTAACTGGTAGGCAGCCATACCTATAATTGTAGGGCCAATCAAAGCAATTACTTTTTTAGTTCCCGGATTTGTAAAAGTCTTTTTTAGGGAAGTAAAACAAACTTTCCAGCCAGTTTTTCGTAAAAAAGGAAATTGGAAGAGGGCTTGAATAAATCCACCGGCAAGAGTTCCCAATGCCATGGCCCTTGCTGGATTTTCTGTGTGAGGTGCAAGAATATAAGTACCCAAAACAACAGCCCCGTTAAAAAGAACAGGAGTAAATCCCGAAGGAGCAAAAATCTTACAGCCGTTTAATATTCCCTGGAAAAGAGCCGCAATCGAAATCAAAATTAAATAAGGGAACATTATTCTGGTTAAAATTGTAATTTCCCCTTTATTCAAGGACCAGTTTTGTAAAAGTTGACTGTAGTCTGCTTGGCTTGGAATTACAGGCTCTTTAATAAAAGGAATATGTTGCGAAAGCCAGATTCTTGTCTGAACCGCCCAGCCAATATTATCCGGGTCGATTGGTTTTTTACAGAAAATCAGGGAAATCAAAGGGGCGGCCAGGATACAAATCAAAACTACACAAGTTGTAAGAAAAGTTACCAGGGTAAAAGTTGCATTTAAAAATTCCTGAGTTTCTTTTTTTGCTTCAAGAGAATCACCTTTTGAAGTGTAAGATTTAAATGTTGGAATAAAAGCTACCGAAACTGCATTTTCTGCAAAAAGGCGGCGAAAGAGGTTAGGGAGCATAAAGGCGGTGGAAAAGGCATCGGCGTACATACCGGTTCCTAAGAAAGAAGCCTTAGTCATTTCCCTAATTAAGCCCATTATTCTTGATGCAAAGGTCATTATTGAAAGTACAAAACCTGATTTTACCAGTGATTTTTTACTTTCTTCATTTTCTGTAGCCATAAAAAACTCCAATTTCTACTTATTATAAGTATTATAAAACATTGAGAATTTTTAATAAATGATTTATCATAAAAAAGTGGAGTGTAGTTAAATTGTTAAAACGTTTTACTCTATTAAAAAAAGTTGGAAAAACAAAAGTAATACCCCTTGGCCTGAAAATTCTTTTAATTGCAATCTTTTTAATCCTGCTGTCTAACTTTGCCACTAATTTTATTTCTTTGCAGTTATCACAGCGTCAGATTATTAATCTTTCAAATACGATTATGGTTGCTCAATTAAAGGAATTGTACACAAATTCTTCCAACCAATATCAAATTTATACTTATTCAGACAATCGTTCAGAAGCCTTTAGGGTTATGAAAGAAGTTGCCTCTTCCGGTTTTGAAAATCCCCACAGTATTGCAATGGGATTTGATATAAGTGGAAAAATAGCAATTCTTTCTTGTAACGGCGAAGAAATGGCTATTTCAAATTTTAGTGACAAAGAGGCTTTAGCGGAATTAAATTCAAAATATAAAGAAGATATCAAAGAAGGTTCAATTTCTTTTAAACTTTTGGACGGAGAATATTTTGGTGTTTATAAATGGCACCCAGACTGGAATATGTATCTTGTAAGAGCCGAAAAACGTTCAGATATTTCAGCTAATACAAGAAGAGTCTTCTCCTTTACAAGTATTATTATTCTTTGTCTTACAATTTTATTTGTATTTATAGGTTATATCATTATTGATAAGGAATTTGCCCAGGTTCATGCCTTTACCCAAGACTTGTTTGATATGCAGAAAAAGAAACAGCTTGGACTTATTGATTTATCAAAAGCAACAAATGATGACATTACTTATATGGCGGCATCTTTCAATTCCCTGTCGTCTTCGGTAAATAATCTTTTACACACATTCCAGAAATTTGTTTCTAAAGACGTTGTGGCAAAAGCCTATTCAGAACAGGAAGTTCTTCTTGAAGGAAATCAACAGGAACTTACAATGCTTTTCTCTGACATTAAAAGTTTTACTTACCGTACAGAAACTTTAGGTAACGATATTATTGACGTATTAAACGTTCACTACAATAAAGTAATCAACAGAGTTCATAGAAATAATGGTGTTGTAGGTTCTATTATTGGTGATGCAATTCTTGCAATTTACGGAACATTAACTTCTCCAAATCCAAAATCTCTGGATGCTGTTATTGCTGCCTGGGATATTACTCATGTTACCGCAAATCTTAGGGCTTCTATGATAGAAAAGCGTGAGGAAATTGAACAAAATCGAAGCCTTACAGAATCGGAAGAAAAAATATTTAAGGCCGTTTTACTTGATGTAGGTGTTGGAATTGATGGTGGAAATGTTTTCTACGGAAATATTGGTTCAAATGAACATATGGCAAATACAGTAATTGGTGACAATGTAAACTCTGCTTCAAGACTTGAAGGTCTTACTCGTATTTATCATTTGCCGGTAATTGTTTCTGGATATATCAAAGATGAAGTTGAAAAAGTAACACAAAGATATAGATTTTTCGAAATCGATACAGTTCAAGTTAAGGGAAAGACAGAAGGTAAAAAAATCTACTTCCCATTTGATTGCGAAGAAATGGATAAAGATTTACTTCCAAAATATGAAGCATATCAGGAAGGGCTTACTTCTTATTATCAGGGGGACTGGAAGAAGGCTGTTAAAATATTCAAATCTTGTGAACTTGATGTTGCGGAAGTTTTCCTTGAAAGAATGGGAAAAAATAATGCACCTGCGGATTGGAGTGGTATATGGACAATGACAACAAAATAGTACCAAAAAAACTCTCTAAAAACGAAAACGCCCGTCACAAAGAAGTCCTCTTATTCTTAAACGATGAATTAAAAACTCTAAAAGACGATAATGGAATTCAATCTTATAATCTTGAAGAAGAATATTCAAAAACTAAAACAAATCATAACTGGTTTCCACTTATTGTTCTGGTAATTTCCTGTCTGGGAGTTTTAGCTATTGCCCTTACAATGAATAAAATCATTCAGGTTCAAAATCAGAAAATTGCAGTAAATGTTTCTAGTTTTGATGATTTAAATCTTAAAGGACTTTTGGATTCAGTAGCCAAGGCCCAGCAGAATTATGATACAG
Organism: Treponema sp.; assembly: GCA_024682655.1. GTDB lineage: Bacteria > Spirochaetota > Spirochaetia > Treponematales > Treponemataceae > Treponema_D. Next base: position 32,810 of record JAIKYZ010000076.1, on the reverse strand, counting down.
CCCTAAGAGATAAACTTCAGCTTGAATCAGAAATGGAAGCCGCTATAAAAAGTATTGATGCAGAAAGAGATAATGCTATATTCCTTTTAGATTCATTAAAATTAAGTCCTAAAGAATATGAAAGCCGTCGTGGCGAAATCATAAAAGACCATAGCTTAAAATTAAAAGAAATCCACGATGAATATGATAAAGAAATAATTCTTGCTCAAAAAAAAGCAGAAACTTATAAAAAAGATTTGGATCAGTTTGATTCTGTAAAGGTTCAGTCGGCTAAAGAGCAGGAAAAAGCAATTAATAGTGAACGCCAGTTATACGAAATGGAACGCATGGATTTAACCAATCATTACGAAAGCCGTATTTCAGAACTGGAAAAAGAAATTGATGAAATGCGTTCTAAAAATAATAAAAACATGAGGGCTTATATTTCTGAATTAACTAAAAAATACGAAGCAGAAATTGCCGCTCTGGACCCTGTTCTTAAAGATTCAAAGGCAAACGAAATTCTTACTTCTACCAATCTTCCTTTACAAAAAGTAGAAGATAATGAAAAAACAAAGGGCGAAAATCTTTCGGATTTAATGGGCGATAATCATTTTGATGCAAATGCCTTTATCGACTCAAATGGAATTACAGACGAAAGAGTTTTATCTGCCTTAAAGGAATATCAGAATTTTTATAATGATTACAGTTATCTTGATTCTTCTTTACTTGATTTACCTCACAAAAATTCAATTCCGGAATATGTTACTGCTTCCAGAGTTTTGGTAAACGAAATGGGTAATGCTCTTGCCAAATCTGCTAAAAATATGTCCCAGGAAAATCAGGAACTTCACCAGAACATCGATGACCTTACAGCCCAGGTAAATACTCAAAAAAGTCTATTGGAAGAAGAAAAAAGTAGACGTTTGGCCGAAATAGAAAAGCACAAAGAAGATTTAAAAGTAATACAAAATAATTTTGAATATATAGTTACAACTGCCTTGGAAACTGCTAAAACAAAAGCAGTTATTTTATCCGTTGATTCTGCCGATAATTTAATAATTAAAGTGTATGTTGCACAACCTGTAAGAGATAATGTTACAGTTGAAGGCATAGATGCTGAAATTAAAGTTGGTCGTAGCTCAGTAAAAGGTTTGCTTAAAAGAACTGAGGACGACGATTTCATTTTTGAGCCAGGATTAGACAGATCAGGAAAGTCTTATCAAATTGATCCAGCATTAATTGTTATAGGAAGTGCAGTCAAAACACATCTTTAAAAAAATTAACCTTAAGGATGGTTTTCTACATGGAAGTCGAAGAGTTTTACCAGAGTATCGAACCTTTGTTAAGACAAAAACAAGAATGGTTTAATAATGAAAAATTACAAGAAGTATTGAGTGAATATCGAATTTTACATGCTTGTATTCATAATTTAAATGAATTACTCATAAAGAAATCTTTGATACATGCTGATCCCTACAGATTAGACAAAAGGATTTCAGATATTGTTATTCCAGATACTTCTCCTTTCCCAGATACAGATACTGCAAACCAATTAGGTTCTCGTTTTTCAGATTATGAATTGATGCTCGATTTTCTTTGTACTTACTACAGTTTTACAGTGGATAGTCTTAATATCCCAAAAATTAAAAAACTTCTTGATTTTAATGCAGTAGTTGATTGGAAAAATCTATATTCTAACAGCTCAAGTTCTATTACCAGAACTTTATCTAACTGTTTATCCTCTGTCCGACAAAATGCTCCAAGTGTAATTATAAGTATGATTAATGACTGTACAGGTAAAAGTGCTGCCGCAGTAGAAAAAATCAACGCAATTTTAAATGAACTGGGCCTTTTTCAGCGGGAATTGTACAAAGTAGAATTACGTCACGATGTTTTTAATCACCCTGAATTCAATAAACAAAAAGCTTTTACTTCCCCAGAAGAGGAAGTTGCAGAAATTAAGCGTCTTTTTGGAAAAGTAATTGGAAAAAGAAAGCCTTGTTATTCAGAACTTTTACAGGAACTTGCCAACGAAGATTTAGGGGCAGATAAAGAAAAATATCGGCAGGCTGTATTAAAAAGACTGGAAATAAAAAATGTTGCTCAGGTTGCAAAGAAAAAGAAGTCAAATACTCCAAATTCCAAGAAAATCATAATGGATACAGTATTCTGTCTGGGAGCAATTGGACCAACTTTACAGCAGATTTATTCAAAACTGACAGAAAATTTTGATGTTTATTATGCTAAAAAGAAGAATTTTATGACTTTGCTGGGCCAGGCCTTTAGATTGGCCTTTAAAATTCCAGAAAAAGAAAGAGTTTGTGAAGTAAATATTGTAGACAGCCAGGGCATTAGTCGCAGCCAGAAGATTAATGTAAACGAAGAATTAAAAGCTATTCAGCAAAAGGTAAGAATCTACTCTGGAATTGCAAGTAAGGGAAGCGAATACAGTAAAATCGAAAACTCAGATGAAACTGCAATTTTGAATTTCTTAAATAAGCAGGTTTCAGAGTGTCAGTCTACTTTTTCTAAAGTAAATGCGCTGGATGTATTCTTTAAGAGTTTAAAAGATCCTTTAAAAAGGGTAAAAATAAAGGGTATGTCTCTTGAACTTTCGACTCTTAGAGCTTCGATTATAAATGTTAATAAAAAACGCAGTGAATACGTTTCATACAAAGAAGAGACAGAACAAATGAAAAAACTAGGAATCTCTGATAATGATTAAAAAATTCTCTCTACTTTTGATAATTTCTTTACTTAGCCTTAATGTTTTTGCTCAAAATCATGAAGAACCTGACATAGAAGAATTGGAAAGAGAAGCAAATCAGGACGAAGAATCACAAGTTCAAATTGATCAGTCTTTACAGGATTCTTTTTACGTTATCGATGCAGTAAGAAAAAGAAATCTGGATCCACAGTTAACCACTTATGCCGCAGATGCACAGATTTTATCAGGCCTTTACGAAGGACTTTTTTCCTATAATCCTGTTACTCTGGAGCCTCAGTATGCAATAGCTCAGGATTACAAAATCTCAAGAGATAAAAAAAGAATCACTTTTGTTTTAAGAGACAATGCCTATTTTAGTAATGGAGAAAAAATCACCGCAGAATCTGTAAAAGAATCCTGGTTACAATTATTAGCAAATCCAATGGCCCCTTATTCATCTTTACTGGATATAGTTAGGGGAGCCAGAGAATATAGAAATGGACAGGGAAATAAAGAGGATGTTGGAATTTTTGTCCTGGACGACAGAAGATTATCCGTTTATTTGAATTCCCCAGCCAATTATCTTCCAAAAGTATTGTGCCATTCTGCATTTTCTATAGTTCATAAAGATAAAAATGTATTTTCAGGCCCTTATGTTATTTCTTATTCAGATTCTTCTTCTTTAGTTTTAACTAAAAATGAATATTACTGGGATTTAGAAAACACAAATATAAATTCCTTTTACTTTATACAATCAAACGATGCGGATCAGAATACTTTAGCCTATAACGCCGGAACTGTTTCCTGGGTAGATTCAGATATTCAGATGGACAAATTATTAAACACTAATTCAATCCAGATGAATGCAGAATTTGGAACTACCTACTACTTTTTCAAATTGACAGCCCGTAAACCTCAGGAAAAAAGAAAAGAATTTAATCCCTGGGATTATCCGGAATTTAGAAAAGCAGTAATTGAAGTTATGCCCTGGGATTCTTTAAGACAATCCTCTTTTGTGTCTGCTTCAAGTTTTGTTTATCCTCTTACAGGTTATCCTCAGGTGGAAGGTTTTGATTACACAGACGAAATCGAAGCAAAAATAATAATGGAAGAAGCAAAAGAAAAGTATGGATTAGATAAAGATTTAAGAATTCCCTTAGTTCTGGAAATTTCAGAAGGGGCAAGTAATCCTTTAATTGAAGAAGCCTTAAAAACTTCCCTGGATATTATTGGCGTAGATTTAATTATAAGAAAACTTCCTGTTTATGATTATCTGGCAAATGTCCGCAATACAGATGCAGATTTACTTTCTTATTCCTGGATTGGAGATTTTGCAGATCCACTGGCCTTTTTGACCCTATTCCAGGGAGATTCAACCTTAAACGATTCAGGCTGGGCTAATAGTGAATACGATCAATTATTAAAAGAGGCCGCTTCTACAAGTTCGGAGCAGGACCGCTATGAATTATTGGCCAAGGCAGAAATTCTTTTATTGGACAGTGGAATGGTTATGCCAATCAGTCATCCAGTTGCGTTTAATATTATAGACTTAGATGAAGTTGGTGGCTGGGCAAATAATGCCTTTAATATTCATCCCTTGAAATATATTTTCAAGAAATTAACACCTTCTACGGCTCCTAATATCGTTATGAATATACAATAATTTTTTTTCATAAATCGGCCAATTATTGAAAAGACAGAAAAATAGGAATATACTTAGAAAATCTTTTTTTAATCAGCTAATTATTTTATTAAAATTTTTATATAAGAGGAAAATATGGTTATTTTAACTTTGAACTACGGTTCATCATCTGCAAAGTATCAGGTTTATGATTGGGATAACAAAGAAGTTATGGCCAACGGTGTAGTAGAAAGAATTGGTATTGAAGGTTCTGTAATTACACACAAAGCAAAAGGAAATAAGACAGAAATTCAGTCACCTTGTCCAACTCACAAAGAAGCAATCGAATTAATTATTAAAGAAATCACAGACCCAGAAGTTGGTGTTATTAAATCAATGGACGAAATTGGAGCCGTTGGTCACCGCGTACTTCATGGTGGAGAAAAATTTACAAAATCAGTTCTTATCACACCAGAAGTTCTTGATGGATTCCGCGAAGTAATCGACCTTGGACCACTTCACATGCCTGCAAATATCATGGGTATTGAAGCCGCTCAGAAGGTAATGCCAAAGGTTCCACATGCCGCAATTATGGATACAGCCTGGCACCAGACAATGCCAGAAGAAACTTTCCAGTATGCTATTCCTCGTGAATGGTACGAAAAATATGCAGCCCGCCGTTATGGTTTCCACGGAACATCTTTCCTTTACACCGCTAAACGTGCCGCAGTTCTTCTTGGAAAAGATCCAAAAGACTGTAATTTAATCATCTGTCACATTGGTAATGGTTCTTCTATGTGTGCAGTTAAAAACGGACAGTGCTACGATACTTCAATGGGTATTACTCCACTCGAAGGCCTTGTAATGGGAACCCGCTCAGGAGATTTGGACCCAGCCCTTCCTTTCTATATCATGAGAAAAACAGGAATGAGCGCTGACGAAATGGACAAGGCTCTTAATAAAAAATGTGGATGTCTTGGAATTACAGGACGTTTCTCAGACCGCCGCGATATCGAAATTGAAGCTGCAAAAGGCGATAAACTCTGCCAGCTTTCAATCGAAATGGAAGCCCTCCGCATTAAAAAATACATTGGACAGTACATGGCAGAACTTGGTCACGTAGATGCAATTGTATGGACAGCAGGTGTTGGAGAACGCGGACCAATTACACGTGGTAAAGCTTGTTCAGGACTCGAAAACTACGGAATTAAAATTGATCAGCAGCGCAACGAATGGTCATTCACAGGAAATGCCGAAACTTACATCCACGCCGACGATTCAAAAACAAAGATTTTCGTAATCCCAACAGACGAAGAATTAGTAATGACAGAAGATGCTTATGCTCTTATGAAGGGAACTTTCGATGTTCACACAAACTTCAAGTACAGCTTCCAGGATAAGAACTATGTAAACAAGGCTCGCGAAGAAGGCCTCAAGGGTGATTTAGTAAAACGCCCTAACATTGCTAAGATTTTAGCCCGCGATTTAATCAAATAGTTTTTACTTCTTTAAAAAATTTATAAAGGAGGGGAAAGCCTTCCCCTCGTTCCAGCCCAATGGGGAATGGTAGTTTCGACAAGCGTAACCACCATTCCCCATTGGGCTTTCACTACCCCTTCTCCTAAGGGGGCAAAAATTTTCCCCCTTAAAATCCCCCTTTTTCTTATATTCACTGATAGTTATGACTTTTATCCTATTTGGGGCTATAATATTAAAATGGAAAATTCAGAAAGTATTAAAAGAGATTCTTTTGGGTCTCGCATTGGTTTTTTACTGGTTAGTGCGGGTTGTGCAATCGGTATTGGTAACGTTTGGAAATTCCCTTATTTAGTTGGCCAGAATGGCGGTGGAATTTTTGTTTTATTTTATCTTTTGTTCCTTATCATTATGGGAGTTCCTGTTCTTACAATGGAACTTGCAGTTGGTAGAGCCAGTAAAAAAAGTGTAGTTCCTGCTTACAAGGCTTTGGAAAAAGAAGGCAGTAAATGGCATATCCACGGCTGGTTTTGTATTGCAGGCTGTTATCTTTTAATGATGTATTACACAACAGTTTCTGGCTGGATGTTTTCTTATTTTTTAAAATTTATTAACGGTACTTTTGATAATGTCTCCATTGATCAGTCTTATACTGTTTTTACAGATATGCTGGCAAATCCAACAAGTATGGGCCTTTGTATGGCAATTACAGTTCTTGTAGGATTTTTAGTTTGTTCTCTTGGTGTTAGAAAAGGGCTGGAAAAAGTTACAACAGTAATGATGTCCTGTCTTTTGATCTTAATTATTATACTTGCCATTCACAGTCTCACACTGCCAAATTCTTTGGAAGGTACAAAATTTTATCTTTTGCCAAGCATTGAACGTTTTAAGGCTCAGGGAATTGGAAATGTAATTTCTGCCGCAATGAATCAGTCTTTCTTTACTTTAAGTTTAGGAATTGCCGCAATGGAAATTTTTGGTTCTTATATGTCCGATAAACATACATTAACTTCAGAATCAATTCATATTGCATCTCTCGATACCTTTGTTGCTTTAATGTCAGGCCTTATTATTTTCCCTGCCTGCTTTAGTTTTAATGTTCAGCCAGATGCTGGTCCAGGCCTTATTTTTATGACTCTTCCAAAAGTATTTATGAGCATGAAACTTGGAAAACTCTGGGGTGCCTTATTCTTCCTCTTTATGACATTTGCCTCTTTCTCTACAGAAATTGCTGTTTTTGAAAATTTAATTTCTACCAGCTGCGAAAACTTTAAGTGGAACCGTAAAAAATCAGTTCTTTTGAATTGTTTATTTGTACTTCTTGCAAGTCTACCTTGTGTATTTGGTTATAATATCTGGAGTAATGTAAAATTCTTTGGTGGCCGTGATATTCTTGATTTTGAAGATTTTATTGTTTCTAATCTTTTACTGCCAATTGGTTCTCTTGTTTATCTTCTTTTCTGTGTTACAAAATGGGGCTGGGGCTTTGATAATTACCTGCAGGAATGTAATAAGGGAAGCGGAATAAAAATGACAAAGGGAATTAAAATCTACCTGCAATTTATCTTACCAATTTTTATTCTTGTAATTATTATTCAGGGCTTAATCTAAGTTATTATAATTTTGCAAATATAAGGCTGCAGAGAAAATTAAATCTGCAGCTTTTTTTTATGCAAATTATTGCAATTATATGCAAAAATCACCATAATAATTGTATATTTATACATTTTACGAAAAAGGAGTTAATTATGGAAAAACTTGTCGTAAATAATTATGGTTCTTTTGATGTTACCTTTGCAAAAGGCAAGGGTGCAACAATGTGGGATGTAAAAGGCAAAAAGTACATTGATTTTATTGCCGGTATTGGTGTTAATTGTCTGGGACACGCCTATAAACCACTTGTAAAGGCTTTATCTCGTCAGGCAAGCCGTCAAATCCATATTTCTAACTACTTTTTTTCTGATGTTGGTATTGATTTTGCTCAGAACTTATTAAAAATCACAAATTTCCAGCACGCCTATTTTGGAAATTCCGGGGCAGAAGCAAACGAAGCCGCAATTAAACTTGCAAGAAAATACGGTCAGTTAAATGGCGGAGATAAAAGAAAAACTATTGTAACTCTGGAATCTTCTTTCCATGGTAGAACTTTAGCTACTTTAACAGCAACTGGCCAGGATAAATTCCATCCAGATTGTTTTGCTCCTTATCCACAGGGTTTTAAAACAATCAAAGCAAATGATTTTGAAGGCCTTAAAAAGGCTTTTGATGATACTACTGCCGCTCTTTTTATTGAATGTATTCAGGGTGAAGGTGGAGTAAATCTTCTAGATCCAGAATGGGCTAAAGCCGCTGCCGATGCTGCCCGTGCCGCTGGTGCAATTGTTATGTGCGATGAAGTTCAGACTGGAGTTGGTCGTACAGGTACTTTCCTTGCTTCTGAATGGCTTGGAATTAATCCAGAAGTTGTTACTTTAGCTAAGGGAATTGCTGCTGGAGTTCCAATGGGAGCCTGTTTATTCCGCGGTAAGGCTGCAGATGTTTTTGTCGCAGGAGATCATCAGTCTACTTTTGCAGGAAATCCACTGGCCTGTTCAGCAGGTCTGGTAGTTTTAGAAACAGTGGCTGACCCAGAATTTTTGGACAGAGTAAATCACGCCGGCGATTATATCCGCGGTAAAATTTCCAGCTGGAATCTTCCAATTGTAAAAGACATTCGTGGTAAAGGTCTTATGATTGGTACTCAGTTAGATCCAAAAGTAAAACCTTTTGACGTTGAAGTAAAATGTCTGGAAAATGGACTTTGTACAACTACAGCTGGTGCCGATGTTGTAAGATTCCTTCCACCATTAGTTATTTCAGACAAAGAAATTGACGAAGGTCTTGAAATATTTAAATCAGTTCTTGAATCTTTCTGTTAATTTGAGGATTGACATTTTAGTAAAAGTAAATTACTTTAGTATTTATGAAACACATGAACCTACTACTACTATCTTCAATCTTCTCTAAATAGCCGTATTTGATGGGTAGTGTGTTTAATTATATTTAAGGAAATTACAAGGACCTGTCGCAAATGCGGCGGGTCCTTTTTTTTATTAAAGAAAAAAATGTCGTAAAAGACAAACAGGAGTTTTATATGAAAGTAAACGGTAAGTACAAACCTTTTGAGCCAGTTCCAGCCTTTAATAGAACTTGGCCAACAAAAACTATCACAAAAGCACCTATCTGGTGTTCTGTTGATTTACGTGATGGAAATCAGGCCCTTATTAATCCAATGGGCGTTGAACAAAAACTTGCTTTCTTTGACCTTCTTGTAAAAATCGGCTTTAAAGAAATTGAAGTTGGATTCCCTTCTGCATCAGATACAGAATTTACCTTTATGCGCCGTCTTGTAGAAGAAAATCATGTTCCAGATGATGTTACTTTACAGGTACTTTGTCAGGCCCGTGAACCATTAATTAAAAGAACTTTTGAATCTTTAAAGGGTTGTAAAAAGGCAATTTTCCACCTTTACAATTCAACTTCACCAGCCCAGAGAAAATATACTTTCAATAAATCAAAAGAAGAAATTAAACAGATTGCAATTGATGGTATTCGCTGTGTAAAATCTTGTCTTTCTATGAGCCAGGGAACAGATATCCGTCTGGAATATTCTCCTGAATCTTTTTCTACAACAGAAATTGATTATGCTGTAGAAGTTTGCGAAGCCGTTGTACAAGAATGGGGCCATGCCGCTGATGAAAATCACAAAATCATCTTAAATCTTCCTACAACTGTCGAATGTGCTTTACCAAATCAATTTGCAGATCAGATTGAATATTTCTGCCAGCACATTTCTAACCGCGAAAATTTAATTATTTCTTTACATAACCATAATGACCGAGGCGAAGGTGTTGCCCAGTGTGAACTTGGTTTACTTGCCGGGGCCGACCGTGTAGAAGGCTGTCTCTTTGGAAATGGTGAACGTACTGGAAACCTTGATATTGTAAATGTTGGCTTGAATATGTTCTCTCAGGGGGTTGATCCAGAATTAGATTTGTCTGATATTCCTTTCCTGTCTGAAGAATATACAAAATTTACCGGAATGGAAATTCCTCCACGTTTACCTTATGCCGGTGAATTAGTATTTACTGCCTTCTCTGGTTCTCATCAGGATGCTATCAGAAAGGGTATGGCTGCCAGAGTTAAACAGGAAGAAAATGCTCTTTGGGATGTTCCTTATCTTACAATCGATCCACATGATATTGGACGTCAGTACGAAGGTATTATTCGTATCAACAGTCAGTCTGGAAAGGGTGGAGCCGCTTATATTCTTGAACATGATTATGGAATTGCAGCTCCAAAGGCTATGCATCCATTTATTGGTTCTGTTATTAAAAACACAGCCGATAAATTACAGCGCGAAATTACCAATGAAGAAGTATATCAGGCATTTAAAGAAACCTGGTTACATACAAAAACTCCAATGGAATTAAAAGAAATCACTCAGAAACATGTTGAAGGTGCTACAGATTGTGCTGATATGGATTCAGAGCAGGTTGCAGTTCTTGCAACAATTTCTTGGGAAGGTAAAGATTATGCTGTTGCAGGAAATGGTAATGGACCTTTGGATGCATTTGTAAATGCAATTAAACAGACTCCAGCTCCAAAATTCAATCTTGTTTCTTTCCATGAACATTCTATTGGCGAAGGTGCAGACACTAAGGCTATGGCTTATGTTCATATCACAAAAGAAGACGGAACTGATGCCTGGGGCGTTGGTAAATCATCTAACGTAGGAAAAGCTGGTATTAAGGCTGTTGTTTCTGCCTTGAATTACAAATAACTTGATTTGACTTGATTTGATTTAAGTTATTAAAAATACAGGAATTTATTTTATTTACGGTCGAAAATTCTAAATTTTAGATTTTCGGCCGTAATTTTTTATCTATCTCTTTAATTAAAAAGTTCTTTTACGCCATTCATAAATTGATTTCCCCGGTCAAATTCATTGGCAAACATTCCAAAACTTGTTGCTCCCGGAGAAAAAACTACTACTTCTTCTTTACCTTCTTTTTCTTCTAAATCCGAATGTAAAGTTTCCAGCATTTCTTTTAAGGAAGAATAAGGACCATGATATTTTACTCCAGCCTTGTCTAATTCCCCTGTAATTTTGCCGGTTGCACTGCCTGCCAGTAAATAAAGGTCCTTTACAGGAATTGATTTTTTGTCAGAGTTGATTAAAACTTCTGTAAGTTTATTTAATTCCAAGCCCTTGTCTGTTCCCCCGGTAAGAAGAATAACTGCTTTTTCAAAAGCCTGAGTAGCGGCGGCTGCGGCTTCTGGGACTGTGGCACAAGTATCATTGTAGAATTTATATTCAAGGCCCTTTTTATTTTTCCAGCTGTGAAAATATTGAAGTCTGTGGTCAATTCCAGGCCAGCGTTGTAAGATTTCCTTGATTTTTTCCTTATCGACATTCATTAACTGCATAACTAAAGCGGCATTCTGGGCATTAGTTCTCATGTGTTTTCCAGGAACTAAAAGTTTTCCTAAATCATAACGGGGATTTTCGGCATCATAACGTAAAACGGTTGCTTTTGATTCTGCTGCAAATAAATCACCCCAAGTTCCACCTGATTTTGGTCCTGTGCCTTCCTGATCTGGGCCCGCATCAAAAATAGAATAATCACCCTTATCCTGATCTGCGTAAATTAATCTTTTGTCGGCAATATAATCTTCCATATTTCCATACCAGTTCTGGTGGTCTGGAACAATCTTTGTGATAATAGAAATGTGAGGTTTTAATACTTTTCTTCCCCTCAAATCTGCAAGCTGCCAGGAAGAAAATTCAATAACAACCGGAGTATCCTGATTTACCTGATCAAAAAAAGTTAAAGGACTTACGGTAATATTTCCGCCCAAAAAACATTTATATCCGGCTTCTTTTAATCCAAAGTAAATTGCACTAACGGTCGAAGATTTTCCCTTACTTCCGGTAACGGCGATTATTGGACAGTCGGTAAATCGTAAAAAAATGGAAAGATCAGTTTCTATTGCTTTTGCTGCGGCTAAATATTTATTTCCCTGGTATTTTACTCCTGGATTTTTTATTACACAGTCAGCATTTTCAAAATCTTCGATTCTGTGTTCTCCCAGGCGGTAAGTTAAACGGGAAGTGTCAATTTCTTTATCGGAAGAAAGTCTGTCGATTGTGGGCTGTAAATCTTTTTGACTTTTCATGTCAGTTGCTAAAACATAAGCCCCTTTTTTTAAGAAAAACTTTACTGCTGCTTCTCCACCACCATTTAGGCCAAGTCCCATTATTGTAACGTGTTTATCTTTTATGTCTTCAATTGATTTAAATGCACAGACAGGTGAATAAGAATGAAATTCCATTTGATTCTCCAAAAAAAAAGCCTCCCTGCAAAACAAGGAGGCTCATGCCGGGAACCAGAATCGAACTGGCACGTCGATCGCTCGACACAGGATTTTAAGTCCTGGGCGTCTACCAATTCCGCCATCCCGGCAAGTGAGTAATATAATATAAGAAATCTTAGTTATTTTCAAGTACTATTAAAAGAACATATTCACTTATTTTAAGAATTTTAGTATTATTTCAACTAGGAGTATTTCCTTATATATGTTCTAAGGAGTTAAGAAATGTCTGAAGAAAAATACGATTTCACTATAGACAATTTGGGACCTTGTACAATTCAGTCTCCAATCAAACTTTCAACTGTTCATGGTGATTATACTGCTAATTATGTTCGTGATGATTCATACGTAATTTCAGAAGTTAATGTTTACGATAAAACAAAGCCTATCGTACTTGATTCATCTAATTTGATGGAAAAAGCTGGTCCTCGTGAAAAGATTTATTTTGATCCTGCTCATGCAAAAGCTGGTATTTGTACTTGTGGTGGACTTTGCCCAGGTTTAAATGATGTAATTCGTGCTATTGTTCGCTGTTTGAATACCCGTTACGGGGTAAAAACAATCAAAGGCTATCAGTATGGATTCCATGGATTTTTTGCAGAAGAAGGTTATGAACCAATTGAATTAGACCGTTATTTAATAGACGAAATTCACAAAATTGGTGGAACTTATCTTGGAACAAGCCGTGGTGGCGGACAGCGTGTAGAAGAAATTGTTGACTGTCTCGAAAGAGATGGAATTAATATGCTTTTCATTCTTGGTGGTGACGGAACTCAGCGTGGTTCTTATGATATCGCCTGCGAAGTAGAAAAACGCGGAATTAAATGTGCTGTAGTTGGTGTTCCAAAAACTGTTGATAATGATTTGATGTTTATTGACCGTTCTTTTGGATTTGAAACTGCTGTTCAGCGTGCAAAAGAAGCTGTTGCTGCCGTTCACATGGAAGCTGCTTCTCAGATTAATGGTATTGGTCTTGTAAAACTTATGGGCCGCGAAGCTGGATTTATTGCTACCGAAGCTGCTCTTGCTTCTCACGAAACAAACTTCTGTTTAATTCCTGAAGTTCCTTTTGAAATGGAAGGCGAAAACGGATTCCTTGCTTGTCTTGAACGTCGTCTTGCAAAACGTGGACATGCAGTAATTGTAGTTTCAGAAGGTGCAGGTCAGGATTTACTCCAGGCTACAGGTGCTACAGATGCTTCTGGAAATAAAAAACTTTCTGACATTGGTTTATTCTTAAAGTCAGAAATCGAAAAATACTTCAAAGCTAAGAATATCGAAATCAACTTAAAATATATCGATCCTTCTTACCAGGTTCGTGCTTCAGTTACAACTGCTTCTGATTCTATCTACTGCGAAAGACTTGGAAACAACGCTGTACACGCTGCTATGGCTGGTAAAACAAAGTGTGTAATCGGACTTGTACACGATAAGTTCGTTCACTTGCCAATTAAGGCTGTTACCGCTCACAGAAACGCTGTTGACCCAGAAGGTTCACTCTGGCGCGATTGTTTGGACGCTACTGGTCAGCCAATTCTTATGTGTGATGATTTGGCTGCTGCTCAGGCTAAAATGGCCGCTGCTGTTGCTGGTGCAAAATCTAAACCAAGCGAACAGAAAAAAACAAAAAAATAATTCATAAGATATAATGAATGTAAGACCTTGCCTTATTAAGACAGGGTCTTTTTTTTATTCATAGGGGTATTTGACGATAGACCTCAAAATTGAATAATAGTATGCTTAATTTATTGTTTACTTTTAAAAGTTATTAAATAAACGAGGTTTTTATGAAAATTGAAGTGAAGAATGGTAAACTTTCTACAAAATTTGTATGTGATTCAAAAGAATTGTCAGGTGTAAAGAAAATTGCCGATAAAGTAAGACTTGATTTTGAAAGGGTTACAGGTTATATGCCAGAACTTTCAGAAAGTCTTTCAGATTCTTCTATCCTTTTTGGTACTTTAGGCTACAGTGATTTAATCCAAAAAGAATTATCAGCCGACATAATTGAAAAAATCAAAGGTAAAAGAGAAGTTTATGCCTTTATTGTAAGTGAATCAAAAATCATAATTGCCGGTTCAGATAAACGTGGAACAATTTACGGGCTTTTCCATTTATCTGAACTTATGGGAGTTTCTCCACTTGTAGATTGGGCAGATATTCTTCCTTCCCACAAAGATTTTATTTCTTTCCAAGAAGGCCTTTATATTTCAAAAGAACCTAGTGTTAGATTCAGAGGTTTCTTTATTAATGATGAATGGCCTGCTTGTGGTAACTGGTGTAATCATAATTTTGGTGGATTTAATGCCAAAATGTATGAACATGTTTTTGAACTTCTTTTACGCTTAAAGGGAAATTATCTTTGGCCTGCCATGTGGTCTTCACGATTTTCTGATGATGGTCCAGGTCTTGCAAATGCAGAATTAGCCGATGAACTTGGTGTAATTATGGGTGCAAGTCATCATGAACCTTGTTGTCGTGCTGGCGAAGAATATAAACACCTGCGTGGTCCAGATTCAATTTACGGAGATGCCTGGAATTTCCGCTCAAATCAAAAAGGAATTACAAAATTCTGGGAAGATGGCCTAAAGCGCAGCGGTAAATTTGAAAATGTAATTACCGTTGGAATGCGTGGAGAAGCCGATACAGCAATTATGCAGAATGCAACTCTAGCAGATAATATTGAACTTTTGCGCGATGTATTAAAAACTCAAAATTCCCTGATTAAAGAATATGTAAATTCAGATTTAGATAAAGTTCCAAGAATGCTGGCTCTTTACAAAGAAGTAGAACCATATTTTTATGGGGACGAAAAAACTCCAGGTTTAATGAACAGCCCAGAACTGGAAGGCGTAACTCTTATGCTCTGTGATGATAATCATGGAAACCTTAGAACAGTACCTACAGAGGCTATGCGTAGTCATAAGGGTGGATATGGAATGTACTACCACTTTGATTATCACGGCTGGCCTTTTAGTTATGAATGGTTCAACACATCTTATTTGCCAAAAGTAAAAGAACAGATGTGTGCAGCCTATGATTTTGGTATAAGAGATTTGTGGATTGTAAATGTTGGTGATGTTATGACAAATGAACTTCCACTGGCATACTTCTTAGACCTTGCCTACGATTACGAATACTATTCAAAATCAGATTCTTTAGTACAAGATTACGTAAAATCCTGGGCCGACAAGAATTTTGCAGCCCTTAAAGAAGATGAAAAAAATCAAATTTGTAAAATTGTAAATACTTATACAAAATTAACAAATCTTCGCCGAACTGAATGTCTTATGCCAGATACTTTCCACCCAATTAATTTCTGCGAAAGTGATAAAACTCTGGCCCAGGCAAACCAGGTTATAGAAATGGCAGAAAAATTAAGAGAAAAAATCCCGGAAAATCTTATGCCTGGTTACTTCCTGGAAGTTTTCCTGCCAGCTTGTGGAACAATGAATGTTTTAAGAATGCAGCTTTACAGTGGAAAAAATAAATGGTTTGCAAAACATTCTGCCCTTGCCGCTAATTTTTATGCCGATAAAGTCCGCGAATGTTATAAATATGACCAAAGATTAATTGATGAATGTGACACAATTGATAATGGAAAATTCTATGCTTCGGGCTGGTCTGAACATTTTGGATTTATCAACTGGTCAGAAGCCGAAAATCAATATCCAACCTACACTTATGTTGAGCCAACCAGAAAAAAACGTTTTATTGCCTGGCTTGATGGAAATGAAATAACTACAACCGGTCGTGGCTGGACCATGAGGGATTTTAAATTAAAGGCATTTAAAAATCCTGAATGTCAGGAAGCAAGAATCAAAATTGCCGGCTGTTATCAAAATGGAGTTCCTTTTACTGTAGATTTAACAGGTCAGGGAGAAAAATGGCTTAAGCTTACAATTGAATCAGATAAAGAAAAACAAATCGAAACTATTGTAGTAAAAATTGACCGCAAGGCCTTGGCTCAGCTTTCTCAGAAAAAAGAAAGTCTTATAATCACGAGTAACGATGGTAATGGAACTTCAATTCAAGTTAATGTAGAAATTGATGCAGAAGAGCTTTGTCTGGACTATCCAAAAGGAACTTATATCCAGACAGAAAATTATATTTCTATGGAAGCAGAACATTTTTCATCAAAAGCAGCAGGTCAAGATTCTTCTGCTTTTGAAGTTTTACCGGGCTATGGAAAGACTCTTGGGGCAGTAAAAGCCTTCCCTGTAATTAAATCTTTCCCAGAGGCTAAAAATGCTCCTTTTGTAGAATATTCCTTTGTTACAGAAAAGGCCGGGGATTATGATTTTATCTTCTATCTAAATCCTTCAAATCCTGCTTATAAAGATAATAAGCTGGACTTTGCCTTTGAATTAAATGGAGAATTGCAGATTATTCCTGCCCTAGATTCAGAAAAATTCAGGGTAGGTGATAATCAGCAGCCTTGGGGACAAGACGTTACAAATAATATTAGAAGGGTAAAAGTTCAGGCTAAATGTAAAGATAAGTTAAACAAAATGAAGATTTATCCTGTAAGTCCAAATCTGGTTCTGGAAAAAATTGTAATTTGTGATTCAAATTATAGATTACCAGAATCTTATCTTGGACCTGGAGAAACTTTTAGAATTTCGTAGGGAAAATAAAGTAGAGATAAATTCTTATTAAATTCATTCTTTTTTCTTGTAACAAAAGAAGGTTTTTATTATTTTTTAAGTATGGATTATTACGAAATATTGGGCGTTTCAAAGAACGCAACTACTGAAGAAATTAAAAAAGCTTATAGAACTCTTGCATTTAAATATCATCCGGATAGAAATCCAGATAATAAAGAAGCAGAAGAAAAATTTAAGCAGATTTCCGCTGCTTATGATGTTCTTGGAGATGAAAATAAGCGAAAGAATTATGATTTAGGTTCTTATAATGATTATTCAAGTAATTCAGGAACTTATAATCAAAGACAGTACCAGTATACTTATGAAAATCCATTTGGCCAGGATAATCCTTTCTGGCAGTGGAATTCATATTCTGACCGTAGATCCAATTACACAAATAATAATTATTCTTCTACAGATGATAATGAATATAATCAGAATTACTCTTATTCTGGTTCAACAAAAAAATATTATGTTAGACAGTTATTTTCCCGAGGAATTCAGGTATTAGCCGGATTGTTTATGTTTGAATTTTGTTATTATATACCTTTTGGATTCTTAATTTGTATTGGTGTTTTGGCAAGTGGAATTAGCGGTTTTGTTAGAGCTGTTAAGGGGCTTGTCAGAGTTTCAAGAACAAAGTAAAACATTATATTAGTCTTAAGATCCTGAATTTAGAAAGTTCGATTATTTTAAAAGTGAAACAAATTTAATTAAGTCTAAAAATCAGAACCTTCAGGAGAATTTATTATGAACAGAAGATCGGGAATTGATAAAAAGAAATTCGGAGATTTTATTATGGCAGAAGAAAAAAAAGCCGCAGAAACAGAACCATTAATTGATTTTAAAGCTACAGAGTTACATGAAGATAATTACGAAGAAAAAGCTAAGAAAATCAAGGGATATTACAGAAATCAGTTGATTACAAAGATTCTTCAGTTCTTGTTTGGAGTTTTTTGTATTGTAATGACTGTTCATATTGGACCTTTTGGTTCAATATTTTTTGCTGTAGCAATTTTCTATTTAATTCCAGATGGCCTTACAAAGATTTTTACCTTTGCAAATCGTTTTATTCACTATAAAGATTATGTAACAGAAGATGATTACCATGTTGATAACGGTTATTTAAGAATAGTAATGAATGCAATAGGAAGATCTATGTCTCCTAAAAACTCAGATGATTCAATTTAATTAATTTTTTTTGATAAATAAAAAAGCCTTGCCAAAGAATTTTATCCACTGGCAAGGCTTTTTGTTTTTTGTATATCAAATACTAAAGCTGGGCTAAGAAGTACTTTTTCTTACCTCTACGGAAGATAATTACCTTTCCTTCTAAAGCCATATCTTTTGTGATTACTTTATTTTCATCATTTACAACTTCGCCGTTGATAGAAAGGGCCTTGTTTTTGATAAATTCACGGGCCTCTCGTTTTGATGAAGCCATGCCGTTGTTTACCATTACATCAACTAATGGAAGTTCTTCTGTGTAGTTAAAGGTTGGAACTCCCTTCATTCCAGAAAGAATATCATTTACAGAAAGGCCTTTAAAATCTCCTGCAAAAAGTTTTTGACTTACGGTTACAGCGTTGTCTGCTTCTTCTTTACCGTGAATATCTTTTACAACTTCGTAGGCTAAAGTTTTCTGTGCAATACGAGTTTCTGGTGCAGCCTGCTGTTGAGCAAAAATGTCTTCAATTTCTTCTTTTGTAAGGAAAGTAAATACTTTAAGGTATTCCAGAACTTTAGAATCGTCAGTGTTGATAAGGTACTGGTAGATTGCATAAGGTGTAGTTTTATTTTTATCAAGCCAGAGGGCATTTCCTTCTGATTTACCAAATTTCTTTCCACTAGGATCAAGAATTAGAGGCATTGTAAAGGCATAAGCTGTCTTGTCTAAAACTTTACGAATAAAATCAACACCAGTTGTAATATTTCCCCACTGATCGCTTCCTGCAACCTGCATAATACAATTTTTTTCCTGGAATAAGTGGAGGAAGTCATATCCCTGCATAAGCATGTAAGAAAATTCTGCATAAGTGATTCCAGTTTCAAGACGGCGTTGAATTATATCTTTTCCCAGCATGTAATTTACATTGATGTATTTACCAATATCACGAAGGAAGTTTAAGAAGGTATAATCTTTCATCCAATCGTAGTTATCAACTAATTCTGCACTTGGAACAATTCTGCTTACCTGGGCTCTAATTCCCTGAATGTTGTGATTAACTGTTTCGTCAGAAATAATTTCTCTTTCTGCTGTTGGTCTTGGATCTCCAATTCTGCCTGTAGCACCACCACAAAGAAGAATAGGGTGTTTTCCAGCATTTGCCAGACGTTTTGCCATACAAAGAGAAGAGTAGTGTCCTAAGTGAAGAGAATCTGCTGTAGGGTCTGTTCCCCAATAGAAGGAAAATTCTTTTCCATCAAGAATCTTCTGAAGTTCTGCTTCTTCACCTGCAACGTCTTTTATAAGACCGCGCCATTTTAAGTCTTCAAATAAAGTCATAGTAGTATAATCTCCTTATTTACAAAATCGTGATATACGTCTGGTCAAGGCACGCTTCGCTTAAAGCCTTGACTCAGCCGTTTTGCAGGTTGATAAAAATATTATCAACCTGCAATAAAAAAGGCTTTCCATATTAAATCTACGGAAAGCCTTGTAATTACCAGTATTACGATAATAGTAAATATTATTTACCTTCGTATAGTATCCGCAGACATAGAGAGAAAATCGTACTTGCAATAAAGGTAAGCCAACGTAGAGGAATTGATTTTCTGTGCCCAACGGACAATGTCTTTCATTTTTTTAATCCTTTTATAAACCTTAAGATAAAGTTTTAGCGTTCGCGGAAGATAATTCTTCCTTTGTTTAAATCATATGGAGAAAGTTCAACTTTTACACTGTCTCCTGGAACGATTCTGATGTAATGCTTTCTCATTTTACCAGATAAATGAGCCATAATAATGTGTCCACCCTGTAATTCAACACGGAATGTTGTGTTTGGTAGAGCTTCTTTTACAACACCTTCAACTTCGATAGCTTCTTCTTTTGCCATTTTTACCCTTTTGCTATTATTTTTAAGATTTCTCTAAATTTTGTTTGTTTTTTTAGAGAATTGCATTTATATTATTATATACAAAACTTCATAACATTACAATATTAGTTAAAAAATGGTTTTGGGGGGTATTTGAATGGATCAGAATTTTTTGGACTCCATGAAGGAAAAATTAAAGAAAGAAAGAGAGGAACTTTTATCTTCTCTTGCTGGTCAAAGTGACGAAATGAGAGATCTTGTTAAGACAGTTGAATCAGGCGATGAAGCAGATGTTGCTGCAGATGCAATTGACAGAACTTTATTAACAGCCCTGGGATCTCAAGATGCAAATAGATTGCAACAGATTGATAGTGCTTTGGAAAGAATATATAAGGGAAAATTCGGTTATTGCGAAGTTTGTGGTAGAGAAATTCCTCAGGAAAGACTTGAAGCTTTACCTTACGCAAGAATGTGTGTTCAGTGCGCATCTATGTCTGAAAGAAAAAGACGCTAATTTTCTTGAATCTTTAATTAAAAATTTTAAAGAACTGATTCCGAATAGAGTCAGTTCTTTTTTTTATAATTTAATAGTGATTATTTCTTTTCCAATTGGGTAGTTCAATTCTTTGTAGCCTATTTTTCTGGCTCTGTCGTAGGCTCTGTCAAAAGCTGTGTCTAAATCCGGAGCATTATGACAATCTGAATTAACGCAAACTGGTATTTTGTAATCGTGGAGTATCTCAAGAAATTGGTAAGATGGATAAAAATCATCCATGGCACCACGGGCAATTGCGCCGGTATTAATTTCGACTATTACATCAGTTTTTGCGGCAACTTTTGCAGTTTCAAGTAATTCTTCTTTATACCAGTTTTCATCTTCTGAAAAGAATTTTAATATTCCGTTTCTTTTTCTAACTAAATCTGGATGGGCCCAAATTTCAAAATTACCTTTTTTAAGCATTTGTCTTTGTAAATCAAAATACTGGCAGACAACTTCTTTTCCGTTATTTTTATATAATTTTTCAAGGCCTTCTTTTACATTTTCTGTGCTGTCATCCACGGTAAAATTTCCCTGGGGAGTTTCAAGATAGTGGAGGGCCCCAATCAAATAATCAGGATTAAGTTCTCCAAAATGAGTCTTTTCTGGAATAGAAAAAGATGGAATATATTCACATTCAAAGCCGCATAAAATCTTAATTTGTGATTTATATTTTTCTGCTAGCCTGCGAATTTCTTTTACATAAGCTTCATGCTCTCTAGGGGCAATATGCCAGTCACTTGCAAAAGGATACATTGAATGGCCCGAAAAGCCCAGAATTGTAAAATTTTTTTGGATTGCAGAAAGTACCATTTCTTCAGGACTATTTTTTCCGTCGCAAAAGTTTGTGTGAGTGTGAAGATTAATTTTATTTTTCATTTCTAAACTCGCAATTGTAAAAATTTGCTCTTATTTAGGGTTTATTACAAACCCTAAAAACGGCGAAGTCAAGGCTTTAAGTGTACCCGTGCCTTGACCGGTCGTATTAATATTTAGTCTGAAGATAATTTAAACATTTGTGAACCAGTACATTTGGTTTCAAGGGTTTTATAAGATAAGTTCTAGGGCCCAGAGATAAAACCTTAATTAAAACATCTTTTGGAACACCGTTTGAATAAATTATGATTGGAACTTTATTTCCATCGTCATGAAGTTTTTTCAAAAGGGAAATACCTGTCTGATCTTCCAGCAGAACATCAAGAATGATTAAATCATAATTATGGTTTTCCTTAAAGGAATTTAAAAATTCCTGACCACCTGTAAAGCCAGTACATTCAGCACCAACCGAAGCAAAGGCAGCCATTGTCTGTCTTAATTCATCGCGGGAACTGTCTATAATTGCCATTTTAAGTACGGTTCCGTCGTTTTTAGCAGCCAAATCTGAATTTAATACATCAGAAGAAAATCTTGTTGCAACCGATGTATCTTCAATTTCTGTTTCGTTTGTTAAAGTAAGAATTTTATCTGTAATTAAATCAGAAACACTGGAAGTTAGGCTTGTATCTACAAGGGAAGCTAAAACCTGAGCCAGATTTGAAGTCATTTCAATGCCACTGTAATTATTGTGACCATCAAGAAGTTCTCTTACATAAGGACTGAGTGAAAGAATCTTTACATTTTTGTTGTGAACTTTTGGACAGGCAAGAACGTTATCAATCAAATATTCCAGGTTGTAACCATCAACAAAACTTAAATCTAAGGCTGTAAGCATAATAATTACTTTTGGACTATCGATTTCTTCTTTTTCAATCATTTCTGCAAGTCGGAATTGTAAAAGAGCAAGTTTTTCGCGGTTTAAACCTTTTGCAAGCTCAACAAATATAATATTTCCGTTGCGGTGTAAATCCAGTACACAAGGAGTTGTATCCATTGAAAGGGGAATATGAAGAACTCTTCCAATTGCTTCAAAGAAAATATCAAACTGAATTGGTTTTGCAAAATATTTAATTACTCCGTATTTTGCCAGAGAAGCAATAAAAGATTTATCTTGAACTGGACCTGTTATGATTACAGGAATGTTAGCAGAGTTTGAATCTTCAGCCTTTTTTTCAAGAAATTCAAGTTGATCAGAACTGTCTTCCTTCATATCAAGAATGATAAGGTTTGGAAGATTTGTAATCATCTTGGTGTAAATATCACGATTTTCCTGGGTAAGAATTATATCAATTAAATTATCAGTTAATTTTTGTTTTAGGAAATCTCTGAATAATGGATGACTATCTGAAATTAAAACCTTTTTCATAAATTTATAGTAGCACATTCCTTTTTAGATTTAAAGGTCTTATCCCCCATGTTAAATCATCTTTAAATTTGAATTTTCCTCATTTTTTTAAAACTAACAAGTATTTATAATATAAAAATTGACTGTGGATTAATTTGACGTTAATGTTAAATTGGAAAAAAGTGATATAAAATTTTATTTGGAGAGAACCCTGTTTTAGGGAGATAAAGTTTATGTCTTTTAAGGAAGATGAGTTTTACAAAAATACAATTGCCACCGTTAATTCAAGAATAAACAGGATTTTATTTGCAGCCGTAGTAGTTCCTGTTGCTTTTTTAGTTTTTACCTGGCTTGATATCTGGGTTGTTCCCTACGATTATTCCATTTTCCTGACAGTTTATACCTTACAGATGGCTCTTCTCCAGTTTGTTTTAAATCATTTTAGTAAAAAAAGAATAATGCAGTATATTTCAATGTATGTTGGAATGATTGCAATTATAGGCTTTGTTACTATTCTTGGAGAAAAGAACGTTGTTATTATTACAATTTCTTTTGCCTTTCCGCCTTTTATCAGTTGTCTTTATTATAATCGCCGCTTTACCAATATCATTTCCCTTTTGAATTATATTTTTATCATCGCTAATCAATATGTAAAGATAGTTGTTTATAATAATATGTCTGGCGATTATATGGGCTATTCACCAGATGCCTTAAGTCACTTTATTTCAAGAATGATTGGTATTACGATTGAGTATATATTTGTTGTACTTGTTTGTTATCGTATGAACGAAAGAACCTATACCACTCTTAATAACCTTATAAAAGTTAATGAAGATCATAATAAGGCTATGAAGAGTCTTCATGACCGAAATCAGTACATTATTAAAATCAACAAAGAAATTGAAAGTAAGAATGCCGATTTACAGAATACTCAGTTTAGAATTATTGAGTTCATTTCTGAATGTATGGAAAGTCATAATGTTTACAGTGGAAGTCATTTGCTCCATACAAAAAAATTTGTTGAAATTATCTGTAATGAATTGCGCCACGAAGGTTATTATTTAGAAGATCTTACAGATCAGAATATAGCCCTTTTTATAAATGCTGCTTATCTTCATGATATTGGAAAACTTCATGTACCTGACAGTATTTTAAATAAAAAGGGTAAGTATACTCCTGAAGAATATGAAGTAATGAAATGTCATCCGGAAGAAGGTTTAAAACTTCTTGAATATCTTCCAAAAATTGGAGACGGAACCTTTAATGAAATTGCTAAACAAATGGCTTATTGTCACCAGGAAAAATGGGATGGAAGCGGTTATCCAAATGGACTTTCGGGAATAGAAATACCACTTTGTGCAAGAATTTTAACTGCGGCCGATGTTTTAGATGCTCTTATCAGTAAGCGTTTGTATAAAGAAGAAATGACTGTTGCTCAGGCAATGGAAGAATTTAGAAGATGTAGCGGAAGTCATTTTGAACCTTGTATTGCTCAGGCTGTTATCAATAGTCAGCTTGTAATTGATGCTGTAAAAAAGCAGTTTGTGCAGCAGGAAGGCTATTCTAATACCGAAGAGCTGGGAATGGAAGAATCGGGCACAGAAGAATTAGGCACTTCGGACAAGAAATAAATAATTACTTTTACAAATTATAAATTTTACCTATCGTTTTCCCTGTTTATAAATTATAATAAAACAATATCTATAATTAAAAATACTCAGAGGAAAACTACATGCCTATTACTCAGTATCTAGAAAGAAACGCAGAATTATATGCTAATGACTGCGCTTTAGTTGAATTAAATCCGGATGTTAAAGATAACAGAAGAATAACCTGGAAGGAATTTGATCTTACTCAGCCAGAACCAAATCTTCCTTACCGCCGCGAAATTACCTGGAAAATTTTTAATGAAAAAGCCAACCGCTGTGCTCATTATCTGATTGAAAGAGGTGTTCACCGGGGCGATAAAGTTGGTATTCTTATGATGAATTGTCTGGAATGGCTGCCAATTTATTTTGGAATTTTAAAAGCCGGCGCTTTGGCTGTTCCTTTGAATTTCCGCTATGCTTCTGACGAAATTGAATACTGTCTTAATTTAGCTGATATTTCGGTTTTATTTTTTGGCCCTGAATTTATTGGCCGTCTTGAATCTATTTCCGAAAAAATTATGCCACACCGACTTTTGATTTATGTTGGTGAGGGACGTGAACCTATGTTCTCTGAAAATTACGTAATGTCTGCCATGAATTATTCATCGGATAATCTAAATCTGGAAATTTCAGATGATGATTACGGGGCAATTTATTTTTCTTCGGGAACTACAGGATTTCCTAAGGCGATTTTACATAAACACCGTGCTTTAATGCATTCTGCCGCAGTAGAACAAAATCATCATGGACAGAAAAAAGATGATGTATTCCTTTGTATTCCACCTTTGTATCATACAGGGGCTAAAATGCACTGGTTTGGTTCTTTAATTAGCGGAGGTAAGGCCGTTTTACTTAGAGGTACAAAACCTGAAATCATTCTTAAAGCCGTAAGTGATGAAAAATGTACAATTGTCTGGTTACTTGTTCCTTGGGCTCAGGATATTCTTTTTGCCATTGAAAGAGGCGATGTAAATCTAAAAAATTATCATCTGGATCAGTGGAGACTTATGCATATTGGTGCCCAGCCGGTTCCTAAAAAACTTATTGAAGACTGGAAAGCCTATTTCCCTCACCACGATTACGATACAAACTACGGACTTTCTGAATCTATTGGGCCTGGTTGTGTTCATCTTGGCGTTGGACATGATAATAAAATTGGTGCAATTGGTATTCCAGGTTATGGCTGGGAAGTTAGAATTGTTGATGAAAAGAGAAATGATGTAAAACAGGGTGCTGTTGGTGAACTTGCCGTAAAGGGCCCTGGCGTTATGGTTGAATATTATAAAAATCCAGAGGCTACTGCAGAAGTTTTAGACGATAAAGGCTGGCTTTACACTGGGGATATGGCAATGCAGGATCAGGATGGATTTATTTATCTTGTAGACCGCAAAAAAGATGTAATTATTACCGGTGGAGAAAATCTTTACCCTGTACAGATTGAAGATTTCTTACATAAAATGCCACAAATCAAAGACGTCGCCGTTATTGGTCTGGCCGATGCCCGTTTGGGCGAAATTGCAGCCGCTATCATCGAGTTAAAAGAAGGAGTTAGCTGCAGTGAAGAAGATGTAAACAATTTCTGTATGGAATTACCTAGATACAAGAGACCTAGAAAAATAATCTTTGCTCCAGTTCCTAGAAATCCAACAGGTAAAATTGAAAAACCAAAACTAAGAGAAATGTATAGAACTGTAGATCCTTTTGCTTCTATGAGAGAGGATTAAAATGAAAGGGGGATGTCCAATAAGTAAATAATGCGGTGGTTGAGCTTGTCGAAACCACCACATATAGTGTAAATGGTCATTTCGACAAGCTCAATGACCACAGTGCCAAATCTTATTGGACATCCCTCTTTTTTTACCGTCTACTTATATAATTCACAGCAGATTTTTTCGTATTCTTCTTCGGTGATTTTATATTTCTTTTTTAATATCAACCAGGCAGTTAAAATTGCAAGTATTGGGATTATTGTAATTCCCAGACGCAAAACAAAAAGCTGACCGGAACTGGCGGTGGAAATAAAATTATCGGCCTGGACTAAAACTTCCTGACTTGATAATTGTCCGGTTCCTGCTTCAACTTCCAGAGAAGATACTTTCTGACTTATCTGATATATTCCGCTGATTATTAAAACAAGATTTACAATTCCCTGATTTATTGCTGAACTTAATTTTACAGAGAAGGAACGCACTGTAGAAATAATTGAATCGTGGCGCTCGTGGAATTTGTATTCATCATATTCAATTGTGTTGTTCAACATTACTACCAGAGTTAAATTGAAAACTCCCTGACTAAAGAAAATCAAAAAGCCGATTATATTAATCAATATTGGATTTTTTGGAAGAAGGTAACCAATCGAAAGTAATAAAAGATATCCACAGATTGTTGTGATTGTAAAAATTGTGAGAGTCTTTTTTCTTTTAAAAGTTTTTGTAATTAATGGGAATAAAATCTGAGATGACAGTGTTCCCAAGCCATACATTACTGTAAAAATAAATACCAGATTTCCACCTTCTGAATAGCCAAACTCAAAATAGAAGAAATTCATGCCAAACATAATCAAAAGGCC
Source organism: Treponema sp. (assembly GCA_024682655.1). Classification (GTDB taxonomy): domain Bacteria; phylum Spirochaetota; class Spirochaetia; order Treponematales; family Treponemataceae; genus Treponema_D. Next base: position 5,952 of record JAIKYZ010000076.1, on the reverse strand, counting down.
GTTACAGATATTAAAAAGCAGACAGGAAATACCTGCTGGAACCAGTTGATCGTTTCTTCCAATGATTTTGAACATATCTTTTAGCGAAAGTTTTTCTTTATTTTCGCTTTGGTGTTTACGTTCTTTTACTCCAAAAGTTGTAAGCATCTGGAAGGCTATAAAAGAAAGAGCAACTACTAAGGCTACGCTTCTGTAGGCTTTTATTGCATTTCCCGCAATTATTGTTGGTACTATTCCTGCAACACTGAATTGTCCTACGCAAACAAAAATACTCATCATTGTTACAAGGGTATTTCTTTCCTTTGCATCACTGCTTAGACTTGGTAACATTCCCCAGTAGGAAATATCATTCATGGTGTAGGTCATTCCCCACAGTAAATAAAAAACTCCAAAAAAGGCAACAAAAGCCCAGCCCTGAGGCCTAAGGGTAAAAATTGTAATTATGACAAGGGCATTTAAAATACTTCCCGTAAAAATCCAGGGTTTATATTTCCCGGTCTTAAAATGGCAGTTTTCAATAATAATTCCCATAAGTGGATCGTTGATTGCATCCCAAATAAGGCAGACAACGATTATTGCAGAAATTACCGCAAACTGGGCAACGCTTAATTTCATGGTGTATTGGATGTAGGTCATCAAATACATACTTACCAGGGCATAAGCGGCATCACGCCCGGTAGCTCCAATTGTGTAGGACCATTTAGTTCTCTTGTCTAACTTTTCCATTTGTGCTCCTTTTTTTTAATTTTTTTTCTAATTTTGTATTTGCCCATTTTACAAGTCTTCTGGCGAATTTTTCGCTTATCATTCCACCGCTGGTAGAAATTAAGCTTTCCAGAGGATTTTCGTAAAGAGCAGAAATTGCAATTCTTACAGAAGGATCATCTTTTGGTTTTTTATTCATAATAGCCAGGGCCTGTTCAAGAATTTTAAGAATTGCTTTTACCCTAAAACAGTGCTGAGCCATATCGCCCATAGAATGAGAAATCTGGAATTTTCTAGTTTCTATGTGCTGTTTAAAAATATTTTCGTGTTTTTCTTCTTTTATAAGACTTTTGTCATATTCCCAGTAATCACAATTAACTGTAACTTCCTGACTTTGACCTTTTTTCAAGTAAACTTTTGTAAAGCCACAGAGTTCTCCATTAAAATAACAGTGAACAAGGTCAGCTCCGTCGTAATTTCCAGTATTTTTTACAATTAATTTTACTTCCTTTAATTTTGAATTAAGAACGATTCTTCTAAGGCCTGTGTTTTTTACTAATTCTGCTTCTTTGCTTTTTATGTCGTAGTCAAAAGTTGTATAACTCAAGCCAAATCCAAAGGGAAATAAAACAGGAATCTTTTTTAGGTCATACCAGCGGTAACCAATAAATTCTTTTTCTTCGTAATTTACCTGGTCTCCTTCTGGTGCAAAATTCTTGTAACTTGGTGTATCTTCAATTCTTAGTGGCCAGCTTTCTGCCAGATGTCCGCTAGGATTTACTTTTCCGGTGATTAAATCTGCTACTGCCTGTCCACAAGCTTCCCCGCACAAATACATGTGTAAAATTGATCTTGCTTTTTTTGCGGGAGAAAGATTTACTGGGGCTCCGCTAAAAGAAACAATTATCAGATTTTGAGTAAAGTTTGAAATTTCATTTATCAGGAAGAGTTGTTCGGCTGGTAATCTTAAATCACTGCGGTCAAAACCTTCTCCTTCATAGGCATCTGTAAGTCCACAGAAGATAAATATTGGCTGATTTTTTTCTGCTGCTTCTTTTGCAACTGCAATGGCCCTTTTATTAAGTTTTCGGTTTTTTCTTATTGCCTTTGCCTTTTTGCAAAAACCCGAAATATAGCCCGGTGCATAAGTAACTTCAAATCCTGCTTTTGTAAGGGATTCAATGGCGTTTGGATAATTTGCACAGGTAATGTGACTTGAACCGCCCCCCTGGAATTTCATGAATTCTGCTAATTCGCCAATTAGGGTAATTTTTTTAGCAATTGTAGGATTTGCCTCTGGGGGAATATTATCTGATTTTTCCGGCAGAATTGGGAGATAGCCGTCGTTTTTGAGTAAAACAGCAGATTTTTCGGCCAGATTTAAGGCTATCTGGTGTTGTTTTTCAAAATCCACAGGCTCACTGCTGCTTATCTGATATTTATTAATCATGTTTAAGAGTCTGTCGTTTGCCCGGTCTAAATCCTTTTCCGAAATTTCATTTTCTCTTAAAGCATTTTTTAATTGTTTGTCAAAATATCCAAAGCTGTCTGGCATTGCTAAATCCATTCCGGCTTTTAAACATTTTGGAGCATCAATACAGGCACCCCAGTCCGAAATTACAACTCCCTGATATTTCCATTCCTCTCTAAGAATTTCTGTAAGCAGGTGACGATTATGGCAGGTGTAAGTTCCATTTACCTTATTGTAAGAACACATGATTGCTGCGGGGTTTGAATTTTTTACAACATATTCAAAGGCGCTTAAATAAATTTTTCTTAAAGTGTATTCGTCTATATTACTTGATGAAGTTTGTCTTCGTTTTTCCTGATTGTTACAGGCAAAGTGTTTGGCACAGGCACCAATTCCCCCTTCCTGAATTCCTTTTATGCAGGCAGAAGCCATTAATCCTGCAAGATAAGGATCTTCCGAAAAATATTCAAAGTTACGGCCGCATAAAGGAGATCTTTTTATATTCATTCCAGGGCCAAGGATGAGATTTACATTTTCTGCTTTTGCTTCTCTTGCCAGGGCCTGACCTAATTCCTTGGCTGCATTTAAATCCCAGCTGGAAGCAATACAAGAGGCGGTAGGGAAGCAGGTTGCGAGTCTACTTTTGTTTAAATCAGCATAGTTTTCAAAATCTTGCTTCCTTAAACCGTGAGGACCATCACTCATAAAAAAGGCTGGAATTTTTCCATTGGCTGTGTAAGTTTTCCAGCTGCCATTTCCATTAAAAAAGCGGATTTTTTCTTCTATTGAAATATTCATACTTATAATTATAAATCAATAGTAGAAAAATTGTAGAATTTTTATTTTCTTGATTGATTATAAGAATTCTCTTGTTTTTGATTTTTCTTTTTCCCCTTAAATTGATAACTTCGCAAATATGATTAAAATATCAAAGTAAATATCTAAAAACTTACTTCCATAAGTGGATTTTAGAGGATAAAATTAAAAATATATTTTTTATAAGGGATAAAGATGAATCAACTTTTGTTAGGAAATGCGGCTGTTGCCCGGGGGCTTTTTGAAAGCGGTTGTGAAATAGTTTCCAGTTATCCTGGAACACCAAGTACAGAAATTACAGAAGAAGCAGCAAAATTTACGGAAATCTATTGTGAGTGGGCTCCAAACGAAAAAGTTGCAATGGAAACGGTTTTTGGTTCCGCTCTGGCCGGTAAACGTTCTTTTTGTGGTATGAAACACGTTGGCCTGAATGTTGCAGCAGATCCACTCTACACCGCCAGTTATTCCGGAGTTAATGCAGGACTTGTTGTGGGGGTTGCCGATGATCCTGCCATGCATTCAAGTCAAAATGAACAGGATTCAAGACATCACGCAATTGCCTCTAAAATTCCTATGATTGAACCAAGTGACAGTCAGGAATGTATTGATTTTATGAAAATTGCTTTTGAAATGTCAGAAAAATTCGATACTCCAGTTTTGTTCAAAATGTGTACAAGAATTGCTCATTCCCAGAGTATTGCAGAATTGGGACAAAGAAAGTGTCAGCCTGTAAAAGCCTACGAAAAAAATATCCAGAAAAATGTTATGACTCCAGCCAATGCAATAAGAAAACATCCAATTGTTGAAGAAAGAAATAAAAAAATTGCAGACTGGTCAATAAATTCTGGTCTTAATAAAGTTGAACTTTCAGAAAAATCTAAAATTGGGGTGATAACTTCTTCTACCTCTTATCAATATACAAAGGAAGTTTTTGCAGATAAAATTTCAATTTTAAAATTAGGTCTTGTAAATCCTCTTCCCGAAAAAATGATTAGAGATTTTGCTTCAAAAGTTCAAATGCTGATTATTATTGAAGAACTTGATCCAATAATCGAAAATTTCTGCAGAAGTTTAAATCTTCCAAACGAGATTCACGGAAAAGACCTTCTTCCTATTTGCGGAGAATATTCTCAAAATCTTCTTAAAAAATGTCTTAAAAATCTTTTACCTGCAGATTTTATTGAAGACGCTCCAGAAACAAAAAAACTAATCGACAATATTCCAGTTCGTCCTCCAATTATGTGTGCCGGTTGTCCTCATCGTGGAATCTTTTATGAGCTTTCCAAAATGAAATTAAATGTAATGGGCGATATTGGTTGTTATACTCTTGGGGCTGCCGCTCCACTTTTTGCAATGGATATGAATCTTTGTATGGGGGCTTCGGTTTCAAGTCTTCACGGATGGAATAAGGCCCTGCCAGAACACGAAAAAAATTCAGTTGCTGTTATTGGTGATTCTACTTTTGTTCACTCAGGAATTACGGGGCTGGCTTCTATTGCCTATAATCAATCTAATTCAACAGTAATCGTTCTGGATAATTCAATTACCGGTATGACAGGACATCAGCAGAATCCTACAACAGGAAAAAATCTTTATGGAGATCCTGCTGGTAAAGTTGATTTGGAAGCCTTGGCCAGAGCAATGGGAATAAATAGAGTTAAAGTTATTGATCCTTATAACCTTGCCCAATGCGAAGAAGTATTAAAAGAAGAATTAGCCGCTCCGGAAGTAAGTTTAATTATTAGCCGAAGACCTTGTGCTCTTTTGAAGGAAGTAAAACATAATCCACCATTAAAGGTTAATGCCGATAAATGTAAGTCTTGCAAGATGTGTATGAAAATTGGTTGTCCTGCAATTTCGATGAAAGTGGGTAAGGCGGCTGTTGATTCTACCCTGTGTGTGGGCTGCGGTCTTTGTACTCAGATGTGTAAGTTTGATGCTTTTGAATCTACAGCAAATTAAGGGAATTGTATTATGGAAAATAAAGTAACTAATATTATGATTGTTGGTGTAGGCGGACAGGGAGCTTTACTTGCAAGTAAAACTCTTGGGCAGGTTCTGCTTGACGCTGGTTATGATGTAAAAGTGAGCGAAGTTCACGGTATGAGCCAGCGAGGTGGATCTGTTGTAACTTATGTTAGATATGGGAAAAAAGTTTATTCTCCAATTATTGATAAAGGAGAAGCTGATTATATTGTTAGTTTTGAACTTTTAGAGGCTGCAAGATATACAGACTATTTAAAAAAAGGTGGAAGAATTGTTGTGAATACACAGCAGATTGACCCTATGCCTGTAATTACCGGTGCGGCTCAGTATCCTCAGGATCTTGTTGAAAAAATGACTGAGGCAGCTTTTAAGGTAGACGCAATGGATTGTCTTTCTCTTGCAAAAGAAGCTGGTACTGCAAAATCTGTAAACATAGTTCTTATGGGACGTCTTTCAAAATACATGGATTTTCCTGAAGAAGCCTGGCTAAAAGCTATAGAAAAACTGGTTAAACCACAATTCTTAGAGATGAATAAAAAGGCTTTTGCTTTAGGACGAGTCTAATAGTATAATTTTTAAAAATAATAAAAAGTTCTCAGGGTTTTACTCAAAAAAAAAGGTAATTATAAAAGTTCAAACAAGATATTATTTGTCTCAAAAGTTGTTTTTTCCTAAAATATCTTGTAGTCGGAGAGTTTTAGATTATTGTCACGGTTGAGGACTATTAATGCCCAAGTTATTTGATTTTATATCAGCAAAAGAAAGGCATCATGATCTTTTTCATCTTCCTAGAGAACTAAAAGAAATTGTATCTGCAAGAAATTTCAAAACTATTACAATCTTTTTTTGCATATCTTTTCTGTATGGAATAATAAGCATAATTACTTTATCAATCTTCTACAGACATAATATTGATGTAAAAATCTATTCAATTTATTATTTTTTCTTCTTTTTAGTATTTAGTGCCTTAGGCT
>JAIKYZ010000146.1 GCA_024682655.1 Treponema sp. | reverse complement strand
GTTTTTAGAGGTAACTTTAAAAATGCGATGTTTTAAGTCGTGATATTTTAACGACTTAAAACTCGTCGGGTTCTCTAAAAAATTGCCGTAGGCGAGTTTTTAGAGATACCCATAATATAAAAGCAAAAATCAGAAAGTTCAAAAAAAAGATGATTTTGGGCGTGCCGGCCTTCTTCACTTCGTTACGCAGGCCGTCGGCTGTTCCGCCCTTCGCTCACGCTCATTGCTACGCTGCGCTTCGCAACTAACGGGGCTCCATAGCCTCACGCAGGGGCTATTTTTAAGCTGTACGAGGGTTTCCGAAAGCATTTAATACTTTATCGAGGAACATCCGCTGAACATATATCTCATATGCACTGGGGGCTGTCCTAGAAGTTATTAAAGACTTCAAAAAGGGCAGCCTTTTTTATGTTAAATGAATTTTGTGGATTTTCGTTTATTGTTTTTTTCTTAGGTGTTTATTAATCGAATCAGCTGCTTGAAATCATATCTCAGCATCAGTAATCCCCATTCAGTTCCAACTTTTTCTTTTCCCCGAAGATGAAATCGCCTGAAGCCTAAATTGCCTTTTGTCTGACCAAAGACAGTTTCACATTCAGTGGAACGCTTTTTCATGAAAGTTGCGTATTCATCTGTCTTTGAATAGCTGTTCCTGTCATTAAAAGTGGCGTTAGCCTTCTCGTATTTCTCTTTTCTCGGAAGGTATATTTATTTGCGGCACTTTCAATTTTTGTTCCGTCCAGACTTGGCGGTAGGAGCCACTGTTCGCCCTGGTTATATAGTTTGTATGTGATTTTATCGCTTACGCCTCTGCTCATATTTAAATTTTAGCAGATTTGAATTCACTTGTAACTTTAAAATAAAAGGGGCTGCCCATTTCTTTTTGGACAGCCCCTTTTTACCACCTTTATATGTGCGGCGAACAAGACTTGAACTTGCACGGCTTATCACCACAAGGACCTCAACCTTGCTTGTCTACCAGTTCCAACATCGCCGCAAAAAGTAAAATTAATATATCAAAATGATAATTTTTAGTCAATAGATTTTTTAGTAATTTCCTAAACCTCCAGCTTTAATTTGGAAGTGACTAAATTCCATACTAAAACTAGCCCGCCCCTGGGTTGCAGAACGAAGATTTGTAGTAAAACCGAACATATTTGCCATTGGAGCCTGGGCATGAATAATTTCGCCAGAGGATTTTGAATCCTGCCCCATAATGTTTCCACCGCGCTGAGAAAGTTGACTTGAAGCAGGTCCAACAAATTCCTTAGGACAAGAAATATCAACATTCATTACAGGTTCAAGAATTACAGGATTTGCCTGATTACAAGCCTTATCAAAAACCTGAGAGGCACAAGCTTCGTAAGCAAAGGTAGAAGCAGTAAGTTCATTATATTCAATAGCAGTAACTTTTACGCCAAGGTCTGTACATGGATATCCATATTTAATTCCAGAATCCAAAGCAGATTTAAATCCACTTTCGATAGCCTGCATAATTTCTTCAGGAACTTCGGAATGTTTACAGGTAACTTCAAAAGAATTTCCACTACCCTGAGATCTCTGTTCAACGCTAATTGTAAGGCCTGCTGTATTTTCTTTACCGGCAAGAGTTTTTTCAAAATGTTCACTTGCACTTGCAGCTCCAGAAACCGATTCCCTGTAAGTAACCTGAGGAGCACCTACATTACACTTAACAGAAAAATCATCTTTCATACGGGTTACAAGAACATCAAGGTGTAATTCACCCATACCAGAAATAATAAGCTGTCCAGTTTCGTTATCTTCATGAGAAGTAAAAGTTGGATCTTCCCTCTTTAAGATTTCAAGAGTTTCCATCATTTTATCTTTTTCGGACATAGATTCTGGTTCAAGGGCAACAGAAATAACTGGCTGTGGGAAGGTTGGCTCTTCAAGAAGAACTGCAAAGGCTTCACTACCAATTGAATCTCCAGTCTGAGCAATTTTTAATCCTACAAATACACCAATATCGCCGGCAGAAATTGAATCCATTGCTTCTGATTTATCGGCGTGCATTCTTAAGATTCTATTTACACGTTCACGTTTCTTTTTATTTACATTATAGATTTGAGTTCCAGCCTGAATCTTTCCAGAGTACATTCTTACATAACAGAGTGGGCCCATTTCTCTATCGTACTGAATTTTAAATACAAGTCCCAAAGGCATTTTACTAACATCACAAGGAACTTCTACATCTGTTAATTGATCTTTGTGAACTTTATGACCTTTAGCGGCAGGTACCTGATTTGGAGCAGGAAGATAATCAATTACAGCATCAATTAAAGGTTGAACTCCCTGATTGTGACGGGCAGAACCCATAACAAATGGTACAAAATTTCTGTTTATTGTTCCCTTACGGATTGCGGCCTTTAACTGGTCAAGAGTAATTTCTTTTCCCTCCAGATATAATTCCATAAGCTGATCATCAGAAGCTGCAACACTTTCTACAAGTTTTTCATGCCATTCCTTTGCCTGATCAAGTCTTGAAGAATCAATATCGCTTTCTGTAATAGTTTCGCCTTCGTCTTCCTGAGACCAGCGTAATTCTTTCATTTTAAGAAGATCTATTACACCTTCAAAATCCGGACCCTGTCCAATAGGAATCTGAAGAGCAAGACATTCAACTCCAAATTTTTCACCTACATCTGCCATAGAAGCAAAGAAATCTGCACCAATTCTGTCCATTTTATTCATAAAACAAAGTCTTGGTACATTAAAATCATCAGCCTGTTTCCATACTGTTTCTGTCTGAGGCTGAACCCCGTCCACGGCACAAATTACAGCAACGGCTCCATCCAAAACACGCAAAGAACGTTCAACTTCAGCGGTAAAATCTACATGGCCCGGAGTATCAATAATATTAATCTGATAATTCCTCCAGTAAGTAGTTGTAGCCGCAGAACAGATTGTAATTCCTCTTTCCTGTTCCTGCTGCATCCAGTCCATTGTTGCCTGACCGTCGTCAATTTCACCAATTTTGTGGATTTTTCCAGTGTAATAAAGAATTCTTTCTGTAGTTGTAGTTTTACCGGCATCAATATGAGCCATAATACCGATGTTACGCATTTTGTCTAAAGACATAATTTTCTCCAATAAGGTAAAAAGTTTGAGAGTCTATTATAATATTTTACTGATGATTAGGGAATAAGTGATTTTTTAGCCGCAAACTATTTACAAATTATTTATTCCTGTAATTTCAAAGCCACCTTCAAATAAAGCAAAAATCAAAAGATCTAAATAATTGTAGAGGTAATCATCGCTTTTTGACTGTGAAAAACCAATTGAAATAGGAATAATTCCACCCTGATTTTTTACAAGATTATCATAATATTCCTGAATCAAAATCTTAGGATCTTGAATTGAAAAATCAAAAGACTCCATATTTGTATCTACATAAGTATAACCGGCCTTCTGACTGTAAGAGATAATATCTTCATTTGCCTTGTAATAAGGGGCATGCCAGTAGAGTGAAAATTCACTGCCTGTACAATGGAAAAATTCATCTTCGTTGCGGGCAAGACCTCTGGTAATAAAATCTTCATTAATTACAAAAGAATTTTTAGTAAGATCTGTCTGACTAAAGAACATTGAATTACAGTTATAACCATTTGCAACAATCTGCTTTGTTTCTGAAGGATAACGGCGGATAAATTCTCCATTTACAAAGAAATTTCCACTTACCTTATATTTTTTTAAGGTTGTAATAACTTTTGCAAGTCCGTCTGCATTATCGTAGGCATCAAATACAAGGGCGACTCTGTTTTTTGGAGCAAATTTTTTACTTGTTTCTTTGTAAACAGCCTTAGTGATTGGTTTTTTGCCCAAAGTTCTGATATAAAGTGCATTTTTATAATTATAGTTTGCAGAAGTTCCTGTAAATACACGGTATCTTCCATTTTGAGTAGAAGTGTTATATTCACTTACAAGACCAATTTTACGCCAGGTATTTTTTACACTATCCAATTCATACATATTTCCTGAAGCATTATCTGCAATTATGTTGTTTTCTTTTCCATTCCAGTAAGCGGCTTTTACAGAAGAAAGTCCAACTACAGTTGAATAATTTACTGTTGGATTCCACTTTCTTATTGATTTTTCCCCACCTGCATAAATTGTTCTTGAATCATACCAAAGTAAAGAAATAATTCTTTCGCCGGTTAATTCTGCAATTCTATTCCAGTTACTAATATCATAAACATAGGCCGTTTGACCTGCATAAAAGGCAATTTTTGATTTATCTGGGGAAAGGTAAGGTTTTCCAGAATCTTCAATTTCAAAAAGTTGAGTAGCCTGGTTTGTGATTCTATAAGCTGAACAGCGGATTACATCTTCATTATAAGGAAGTTTTTCTAACCAAAGGACTGGGCATCCGGTTTTATCCCAGAAAATATAGGAATTCACTAAAGAAGCAGTAGAATCTGTATAAGGTCTAGAATAAATAATATCCATGTAATCACAGGAATCCTGATGAGCCACAAGATAAGAGAACATTCTTTGATTTTGCACAATAAAAACTGAATTTAAGTCTTTATTTACACTGAATTTATCTGTTTTTGAATTAAATCTAAAAGGCAGGCGGCCTACAACTGTTCCCTGGCCAATAATTTCGGAATAAAGGCCCATTGTGTACAATTCTTTTGTGTTGATTTTGTACATCAAATAATCGTTTATATAGGCAAAATATTTTGAATCTGTAAATTCTACCGAATTAATACTTCCTGGCCCGATTAATCTATATTCTTCATCAATTTCAATTCCTTTTATAAGGGCTTCTGGATTACAAAAATAAATATTATCATCTTTTTCATAAAGAAGAACATTTCCCTGAATTGACCATTTTACAGGAACTGAATCATAACTTATCTGAAGATTCTGACAAAGAACCCTGGATTCCCCGCTTTCCTGAGATTTTAAAATCAATCTGGCAGAAATAAAAGAAGTTTTTTCCATATAACAATAATATTTTCCGTCGTTACTGTAAGAATATGGAAGTAAAGGAAGAGGATTTTCTGGAATCCCCTGATACTGACTTTCCCAGCTAAAAGAATCTGCCTGAATATCGTAAGAGGCTGTACCATAGGCATTTCTAATCTGTAAGACTCTATTATTTTGATCTCCACTTTTAGCGGCAGTTAATTCCATACGTTCAGGATAGTAAGAAAGTAAAGTTGGATTTTTTTCTGAAGAGCCATTTTTGATTTTACTAGTTACCAGAGCTCTATATGGATTTATATGGGCAGAAGAATTTTCGATTGTAAAGAGGATTTGGTCCTGGTCATTTAAATCAATATTTCCAAAAGAAATTTGTCCAAAAAGAGTATTACAAAATAAAAAAACTGTTAAAAAATAAAAAATTGACTTCTTCATAATTCTAATATCGGCACAAAAGGGCCATTTGTTCAAAGAATTATACTATAAATCTTTAGATGATAAAAAGTGAAAAAATCTTAATTTGACGAGAAAATAAAAAAGGAGGAATAATTATTCGGCCATTGCGTGAGAAAGAATCAAAACCGAAAGTTCCTGTTCCAGACAATCAAGTTTTTCTTCCATCTTTTGAATCTGAAGAATCCGGTCATCCTGCTTTTTCTGTTTATATTGCTGAACCTGTAATTCTATTGCTTCAACTGTATCATTTTTTACTTTTGAAGCACCACACCAGGGACAGTAAAAAAATTTACTGTCGATTAATTTACCGCAGCCGTTACAAATGCACATTTTATCCTCCGAAGGATTATCTTAAAACTGTCATTGGATCAACCATTTTACCATTTTTATAAACAGTAAAATGTAAATGAGGCCCGGTAGAATAACCTGTAGAACCAACAAGTCCAATTCTTTCACCCTGCTCTACCCACTTTCCTTTTGTAGCAATGATTTTAGACATGTGAGCATAAAGGGTTTGATAACCATTTCCATGATCTATGATTACATAATTTCCATAAATTCTATTTACACCAGTTGTACTAACCCGTCCACCTAAAGAAGCAACAATTGGAGTTCCTGTAGGACAAGCCATATCAGTTCCTGTGTGAAAAGAAACAACATTAGCAATAGGATCAATTCTTTTTCCGTAAGGAGATGACCAGCGGAATTTTGCCTGAATTGGAAGAATAAATCTATCGCCCAAAGCCTGTCTTAATTTTTTTGAATCCATAGTAACCCCAGGAAGGAATAAAGTTTGTCCAACCTGAAGAACTTCACTGGAAAGTTCATTTACATCAACAAGAGCATTTAATTCAATTCCGTTTTTAGAAACAAGGGAATCTAAAGTATCGCCTGCTTTTACTGTATATAAAATTCCATCAAGAGAAGGTACTTTTAATTTTTGTCCCGCATAAAGAGATCTTACATTTTTGATGTTATTAATAGAAATTAAGGTTGAAATATTAGTTAAACCAAATCTTCTTGTAATTCCGTCGATTGTATCTCCGGCTTTTACAGTGTAATTTTTGTATTCAACCGGGCGGGTAAAATTGTAAGTAACATTTTCTGCATCCAGAAGTTTTCCATTGTCATCTACGGCAATACTACCTTCCAGGGCAAATTGTTCCATTAAACTGTTAATATATTCTACATCTATACAATCCCCAGCCTTCATCTTTAAAGGCCCTGTGAAATTTCTAATTCTTGAAGAAATTAAAAGTGCAGAGATTGTTAAAAGCGTAAAAGTGCTGATTGCAGCTAAGGAAATTAATATTTTTTTTACATTTGTTTTTACAAAAGCTGAAGTAAGAGTAATTCCTCTTCCAATAGAAGAAAGAATTGTTCTGGGACTTAATTCTCTTCTGATTTTAGGAATTGCAAAAGCCCCCAACTCTGGAGTAAACATATCATAAGAATAAGAAATACTTTTATTTCTATTTTTCCTTTCAAAAATTGGTAATGTAAATTTACTACGATCTTTAACTTCAAGACAATTTATAATTTCCATATAACAATTTTCGGAAATATTAGGATTTTGTTTAGTGGATTTTTTAACTACAAGAAGGTATCATAGTATTATTCATGAATGACTTTTTTAGAAAAAAACGTACTATATTTTTCTTTTCTTTTTGTGGACTTTTAATTGGTCTTTTACTTATTACTTATGGAAAACTTGCAAGCCAGCCGGTTACCCCAAGTACAAAAAGAATATTGCCTGTAGAAAGAGGTTCAATTGTTGACCGCTACGGTTCTCCTCTGGCAGTTCAGGTAGATTTTTACCACATCGGAGTTTCTCTAAAAAATCTTGATAACAAAGATAAACCAGAATTTGCAGCGAATATTGCAGGTCCCCTCTCTTTAAGCGAAGAAGAAGTAATGACTCTTTTAAACACTCCTAAAAAATTCGTTTATTTAAGAAAAAAAGTAAATCAAAATGTTTACGAAGAAGTAAAAGCAATAACAGAAAAATTCAACTACAATTATGTGAGTTTTGAAAAAGTTCCCGGTCGTTATTATCCAAACCGTGAATTAGCTTCCCAGTTGATTGGTTACATGGGAACAGACGGACAGGGCCTTGCAGGATTAGAATTTTCCCAGCAGGATATTTTACAGCCTTCAATTGAAGATATCCCCGAGGATGCAGAAGAAATGCCCCAGGGAAAAAATATTTATCTTACAATAGACGCAAATCTTCAATACAAGTTAGAAGAAATTGCCAACGAAACCATGCAATCAACCCAGGCAGAAAGTATGATGCTTATTGCAGCAGATTGTAAAAGTGGAGAAATTCTTTCTTACGTTACCCTACCTTCTGCAGATTTAAATGATTATGGAAGCGCGCCAACTTATTGTAAAATCGACAGACCTGCAATGACCGCCTATGAACCGGGTTCAGTTTTTAAGATTTTTACAGTTGGAATTGTATATGACGAAGGTGGAATTACAGACAGCGATTCTTTTTTCTGCGACGGACTTTATGAACACAGAAATCCAGGACAGGAAGCGGTAAGAATTAAATGTCTTGATCACCACGGCTGGTGTACTCCAAGAGATGCTTTAAGATTTTCTTGTAATGATGTTTTAGGCCAGATAAGCGACAGAATTGATGAAGATTTGTTTATGGCAAGAATCAGACAACTAGGCTTTGGTTCAAGAACAGGAGTTGAAGTTCCAGGTGAAACCACAGGTTCTGTAAAAGATACTTCAAGTAAACTTTGGTCTGCCCGCTCTAAACCTACAATTGCCATTGGACAGGAGATTTCAGTTTCTGCCCTGCAAATGGTACAGGCAACAACCGCAATTGCAAACGGCGGTGTCCCAGTAAAATTGACTTTTATTCAGAAAATAACAAACAGGGACGGTTCAACTTACTACGAACATCAGACTGAAGAAAAAGAAAGAGTTTTTTCTAAAAAAACTGCTGATTATGTTTTAAGCTGTATGGAAACAACTGCAAGATCTGGTACCGGAACAAGAGCCAATTTGGGAGATATTTCTATTGGTGTAAAAACTGGTACCGCTCAGATGGCAGATAAAGAAAAAGGCGGTTATTCAGAAACAGACTTCCTTTCTAACTGTATTGCAATCTTCCCTATTGAAGATCCACAGATAGTTTTATATATCGTTGTAGAAAAAGCAAAAGGCGAAAATTATGCTGGACGAATTGTAGCGCCAGTTATTGCCCAGAGTGCGGATATTATAATTGATCATTTAGGTATGGGACGAGGTGGAGCTGCCTCTTTACAACATAATGGAGTAATCACAATTCCACAGGCAAAGGCAATTCAGGTTAACGGTCTTGTTCCAGATTTTACAGGAAGATCTAAAAAGGAACTCTTTAATTTAATGCAGCATTCAGATATTAAACTTAATATCAACGGAAACGGTTGGGTTACAAGCCAGAATCCTCCAGCTGGAACTCCAATTACAGAGGACACAGTAATTGAACTCAATCTGGAATAATAATCTTAAAGCCTTTAACAATCGATTTCCCCAGTTAACAAAAATTTTTAGCCAGGAAATAAATTTTGTTGAAACAAATATTGATAATCCCCCAAAAATTTACCCCTTCTGGAAAGTTTTTTCGGCAAAAAACGGAAGTCCCACTGCAAGCGAAAATAATTTAAGTCTTCATTCTTCCTACAATCCCCAAAGGGAAGCCGCAGGAACCATAAATAATAAAAATTCTCTTGATAATTCTAATATTATCTTTTATGGATTTGGACTTGGCTACCATGTAATTGAAGCCGCAAATAAAATATTAACTGAAGGTCTGGATAAAAAAATCATTTTGATAGAACCCCAGCCCCTATATTTTTTTGCAAGCCTTACAATTTTAGACTGGACTCAGGTATTTAAGGTAGAAAAATTAATAATTGGACTTGCCTGCCCCCCAGAAAATGTTCTGCAATTAATAGAAAGTAATTCAAAGATAAACCTTGGAAAAACCGGCGTTTCAGATGCCTTTTACCTGGACATAGCTTCTTTTACAAAACACGATTCCCTCTACTTTGCAAGCGTAAAAGAAATCATAAAAAGAAATATAGAAAAAAATAATATAAATCAGGCCACCCTTAAAAAATTTGGAAAACTCTGGATTAGGAACAGTCTTAGAAACCTTGATAAAATGCAGGATTGCCAGACAATTTCTTCTTTTAAGAATAAGGGAAATCTTCCTTTTTTGATTATTGGAGCAGGACCTTCTTTAGAAAATATCCTGCCTCATCTTGAAGAATTAAAAAAACGCATGATTATTGTTTGCGTAGAAACAGCCCTTAAAATGCTTTTAAGAAGAGGAATTCAGCCGGATTTTATAATTTTACTGGATCCACAGTACTGGGCTTACAAACACATTGCAGGCCTAAAATCTCCAGAGTCAATTATAATTACAGAGATTTGCGCATACCCTTCCGTTTTTAGATTTAACTGCAAAGAAATTCGACTCTGTTCTTCACAATTTCCGCTGGGTCAGTATTTTGAAAAAAAATTACATTATTGCCCCGGAGATTTAGGAACAGGAGGTTCTGTTGCCGCAAGTGCCTGGAATTTTGCCTCTTACTGTGGAGCAAAAGAAATTTATCTTGCAGGACTGGATTTAGGCTTTCCTGGAAAAGAAACTCACATACGGGGAAGTTCGGCAGAAGAGAATTTTCATAAAATCTCCAATCGTTTGCAGAGCGCCGAAAAATTTGGAATTAGCAGTCTTTTTAGTGCCAATGCCCAGAAAGCAAAAAATTACCTGGGCCAGCCAATAATTACCGACAGCAGAATGAAAATGTTTGCCTGGTGGTTCGAAAGCCGAATTGCTGCCTGCCCGGAAATTAAAACTTACACCCTATGTCCCCAGGGCCTTTTTATCCCCGGAGTTGAAATTAAGGACTTGGAAGTTGTAATAAAAAATAAACCTGAAATTACAAAAGAAAAAGAAACTTTTATTAATCAAAAAAATAATATTAATCTGGATAAAAAAGCCTTTCAGGAATTAAAAAAGAACTTCCCAGACAATTGCGACTTCTGGCAGGAAAATGAATTTTTAAGAGAGTATTTTTAAGCTCCCTATTCAAATCTCCAGTTTTTTAAGACAAGGCCTTCCTTACTAAAAACAAAATACAAATCATGAATACCTTTTATAGCTTCCTTTAATTCCTGGCAGATAATTAAATCAGAAGTGACAGCAACTTTCATAAAAGGCTGGGCAGAAACTTTATCCAGTCTGATTTCAATAAAAGCTTCCTTCTTGGAATTTTGATCCATTTCTAAAATTATTTTTTTTGCCCCTTGAGCAAAATCAAGAGCTTTAAGGGAAAGCCAGGCCCCGCAATTTTCTGAGCAAACTGCAACTTCTTTTCCCAGTTCTTTAGAGGCAAAAGAAATTTCTGCACTTGTATGAATTGTAGAGGCAGAATGTTTTTCAAAAGGATTTAGATTTTTTATTGGAGCAAGACCCTTTCTGCTTCCATGACACATTTTAATTTCAAGACTTTCTTCATCAACTTCTATTTTATCAACACAAATACTTCTAAAACCACCGGTTGTATCTGTGTCTTCTTGTAAAGTTAATGTGTGGTAAAAAAGATAATATTGATTATTAAACTTTACCAGGGAAGTATGATTGTTTGAATAATTTAAGCCCTGATCTCCGGGGTTTTTAAAATAATTCCCCCTGTAAATCCAGGAATCTGAATCCAGAGGATTTTTACTTGTCATATAATTCATACTACACTGACTTGATTTTTCCACAGGATAATTCCAGATTTTTCTTTCCTGCCAGTTAGAATTATAAGTATAAACAAAAGTACCATTAATAAAATTTAAAGCCGATGCTTCAAAAAAATATGGAGCCTTTATTTCAACAAAATCACTGTCCAGGCTTATAAGGTCAGGGCCAAGTTTTACAATTCTAACGGAGCCAGCCATTTCTTCACTGTGACCTTGAACAATTCCACCGCCGAAAACTAAATAAGCATTACCCTTGTCATCAATACAAGCACCAGGATCAAAAGGATTTGGGACTTCTTCTATTCCTTTCATGCCAGTAACAATTAATGGATGATCCAGAGGTGATGTCCAGGGCCCCAGAGGATTTGTTGCTGTAAGAACCCCAACCCCACAACCAGTATTTGAAAAATATAAATAAAAATGAGTAAGACCGTCAGCTTCTTTTCTGTAAATAATTGCAGGGGCCCAGGAAGTTAAAGCCCAGGGTGCAATTTTTTCAATATCAATAAGACCATGAAAAGTCCAATTGACCATATCATCTGTTGAAAAACAAACCAGAGATTTAATTTTTTCGTAAGTATTTTTTCCGTAGTCGCCTTGAATTTCGTACTGTTGATTGTCGTTTGTACCATAAACATAAAGGCGGCCCTGATATTCAATTGCCAGAGGATCTGCACAAAAATAATTCGATAAAGCCGGATTTGTATTTGAAGGACTCTTGTAAAATTTTCTGCTAATGCACAACTTATCCATATATAAATAATAGCATTTATTTACTAAATGCTATTATTTATTTTTTAGATTAATCTATTGTGATTTTTAGATGTAAGTTTTTTGATAAGAAAAATACAATTAAATGGTAACGTCTTTTACCATGGCAGCATAATTACCATTCAATTCCATTAATTCATTATGATTACCTCTTTCAACAATTTGGCCGTGATCTACGTAGAAAATTACATCGGCATTGCGAATTGTAGAAAGTCTGTGGGCAATAATAAAACTTGTTCTTCCCTTTAATAACTGGTCCAGACCTTTTTGTAATAACATTTCAGTCTGAGTATCAACAGAAGAAGTTGCTTCATCCAAAATCAAAATTCTAGGATTACTCAAAAGAACTCTTGCAAAACTAATAAGCTGTTTTTGTCCCTGCGAAAGACCACCACCGTTTGCAAAAAGTTTTGTGTTGTAACCATCTGGGAAGGCGGTAATAAAATCGTGGGCCTGAACAGTTTTAGCGGCAGCAATACATTCTTCATCACTGGCATCAAGTCGGCCATAACGAATATTTTCCATAATTGTTCCACTAAAGAGGAAAGAATCCTGCAACATTACCCCAACCTGTTTTCTGATTGATTTAATCTGTAATTCCTGAATATCAATTCCATCAATCAAGATTCGGCCTTCTTCCGGATTATAAAAACGGCTCAGAAGATTTACGATAGTTGTTTTTCCAGCTCCAGTAGGACCAACAATAGCAACAGTCATACCCGGTGTAATTTCAAAAGCAACGTCCTTTAAGATAGGATTTCCCTTTTCGTAAGAGAAATTTACGTGATCAAAAGTAACATGTCCACGAATTGGAGGAAGTTCTTTAGCCCCCTCTTTATCTGTAATGTCTTCTGGTTCATCAAGTAATTCAAAAATTCTTTCTACATAAGCTCCGGTTGTAACCATAGAATTATAGAAGTTTCCAAGATTCTGAATTGGGTTCCAGAAACGCCAGATATAACCGGCAAAAGCAACTAAAGTACCAACAGTTACAGTAGCACCAGCCGCATTTCCAAGCCAGGCAACACCAGCCAGATAAACCAGGGCAACTCCAAAGGTAGAAAGGTTATCTACTACCGGCCAGATGATATTATTGATATTTACAGCTCTAATCCAAACGGTTTTACATTTATCGCAAAGTTCATTAAAAATTCCCTGATTAACATTTTCTCTTGCAAAAGATTGAGTTACTTTCATTCCGTTCAAACTTTCAGAAAGATAGGCAGTAAGATTTGATCTTTTGTAAGATTCCTGTTTCCAGGCTTCATGCTGCTTTTTCTTCATAGAAAAAAGTATGATAAATAAAATTGGAAGTACAGCCATACATACAAAGGTAAGGCGAACATCAATTGCAAGCATAAAACAGATAATTACAACCAGGGTAAATAAATCGCTTATGAGCTGAATAATACCGTTGGACAGTAAATCTGAAAGTGAGTTTACATAATTAACTACACGAATCAAGATTTTTCCATGTGGACGAGAATCAAAATATGTAAATGGAAGGGCCTGTAATTTTGTAAAAACCTCTTTACGAATATTTACAATAATTTTCTGAGCAACTCTTGTCATTAATTTTAACTTTGCAGCAAGTAAAATTCTTACCAGTAAAGTTGAAAGTAAAAGTACAAGAGAAATCTTTGTCAAAAGTCCATATTTTTCCCAGAAAGTAGCAGTATCTGGTAATTTTTGAGCCGCAGGAATAGCAGTATCAATTGCCATTCTGATTAAATAAGGACTTATTAAACCAATTGCCGAGGCAAGAAGCATAATTATACAAGCCAAAACCATAAAGCCCCAGTAAGGTTTTATCCACTTCATCATCCTTGGAATGATTTTAAAATTTATTTTACGTTCAATCTGTTCGTCTTCATCAAATTTGTTTCTAGCCATAAATTACTCCCCTTTCTCCTCTTGAATACCATTCTGCTGCATCCAAACATCCTTGTAGTAACCTTCCTCTGCTATTAATTCCTGGTGGGAACCCGAAGCTACAATCTGATTTTTTTGAACTACAAAGATTTTGTCACAGTTCAAGAAAGATGAAACTCGATGACTTATGATAAAAGTTGTATGACCTTTACTCTGTTCCTTAATTGATTTCCTGATTTTCTGTTCTGTTTCAATATCAACCGCACTAGTTGTATCATCAAGAATCATAATCTTTGGATTTGCAAGGAATAAGCGGGCAAGGGCAATTCTCTGCTTTTGACCACCCGAAAGACCAACTCCACGTTCACCAACTACAGTGTCATAACCATCGGTAAGATCTTTAATAAAATCTTTTACTCTGGCTAATTCTGCAGCTTTTTCTATTTCTTCCCTACTTGCATTTTGATTTCCAAAAGCAATATTTCCTTCAACAGAATCACTAAACAAAAAAGCTTCCTGCATTGTAATTCCAACATTTTTTCTTAAGAACTGAGGGGAATAATCTTTTACATCTTTACCGTCAATCAGGATTTGTCCCTCTGTAACATCGTAGTAACGGCAGATTAAATTGGCGATTGTAGATTTTCCACTTCCTGTTGGACCGAGGATTCCAATTGTTTCTCCAGGTTCAACGGTAAAAGAAACATTTTTAAGGACTGGAACATTATCTGAATATGCAAAGGATACGTTTTTGAATTCCACTTTACCCTTAAAATCCTTTTGAGAAAGTGAAATCTTTTTTTCTTCTTCTTCAAGGAAATTTTTTACCTGCTGCTGACCTTCTTTTTCGTTCATTTTTTCGGAAATAGCAGGATAATTTGTAGCTTCTTTGATAAGAGGTTTTATATTCCAAAGTTCATAAAGTCTTTTTCCAGAAGCCTTGAAATTCTGAATATTATCAACAAGATTTCCGAACATATTAATTGGTTGAATAAAAGCCCACATCAAACCGTTAAAAGTTACAAGCTGTCCAATAGTCATTTCTTTATTGATTACAAGATATCCACCGAACATAATCAAAATTACTGGGAGAATACCACAAAGTGTATCAATCCAAGGGGTGTATTTTACGCGAACATCAGCGTTATCAACGGCGGCCTTTTTATAATTTTCATTTTCAACATCAAATTTCTGGATTTCATATTCTTCGCGAACAAAAGCCTTTACTACCCTGTTACCTTCAATATTTTCGCCAACCCTGGTATTTAAAACCGAGAACTGATCCCTAACCTTCATATGAGCAGGTCCAATATGAATCTTAAATTTCTTTACAAGCCAGATAACAAAAGGCGCAATTGCAAGAAAGCCCAAAGTTAATTTCCAGTTGATTGTTCCAAGGGTAACAATAGAAAAAATGTAAATCAAAGAGTTTTCTACAATTTGATATAAAACCCAGGCAACAAAATGTCGTACCTTGTCTAAATCTGCAGTCAAAAGTGTAAGAACATTTCCTCCAGGAGCCTGATCATACCAGGAAAAATCTAAAGTCTGAATATGAGCATACAAATCTTCACGCATACGACGAATTACATTCTGAGAACAATGTTCAAATATAACCTGGTAAGAATATCTAAAAATAGATTTAATTATTGTTGTAGCAACCATAAAAATAATGAGCTTAAAAAGTAATTTTAAACTTCTGTTTTCTACGGTAATAACTCTATCCACAATATTTCCAGTAATTAATGGGTTTACCATATTCAAAGCGGCAACCATCATACTTAAAAGAAGTCCTGTAGCCATTAAAAATCTATATTTTTTAATATAGGACCATATCCATTTATACATCTTATAAAACCCTCCAGTGGCTCTAAGAAATTTCCTTTATTAATTCTAAAAATATAATATAAAACTAGCACTTATGATTTTTTAGTGATATAAAAAAAGAAGATGGAAATTGTACAAATCTCTATTTAATAAAAAACGGGGGAATTCTCCTATGCAAGATTTATTTGAATACAGTGATACAATAAACGCTCCTTTTCAGGCTTTTTCTGGAAGCTGGAAAGTCGTAAATCCACACTGGCACTATTTTACA
>JAIKYZ010000135.1 GCA_024682655.1 Treponema sp. | reverse complement strand
GTCCTTGGTGTAAGAAAAAGAAACATCCTTAAAAGAAATATTTCCACGGGCTGAAAGAAGCTCCTGGGCGTCTGGAGAATCAACTGCTTCTTCATCAGTTTTCATAATTTCTAAAAAGCGGCCAAAGCCTGCCATACCGGTGGCAAACTGTTCAACAAAATTGGTCAGCTTTCTGATAGGGGCGGTAAAACTTGCAATAAAAAGGTTTGCGGCAACAAGGTCGGGTAATTCCATTTTTCCCTTCATGATAAAGTAACCGCCAACTGCAAGCACCAGAAGGTTCAAAAGATTTGTACAAAGTTCAATATTGGAATGGAAAATTGCCATAAATCTAAAGCGGTATTTTTTTGCATCGCTGTAGGACTTGTTGTGGCTGGCAAATCGTTCCCTCTCAAAATCTTCATTATTAAAGCCTTTGGTAACCCTTATTCCAGAAATACTTGATTCCAGGCAGGCATTTACTTCGGAGGTAGTTTCCTTAACTTTTGTAGAAGAGCGGGAAAGATTTCTCCTTGAAGAAATTACAATAAAAAGCATTATTGGAAGACTTACAATTACAATAATTGCCAGTTCCCAGCGGATTTTTAAGAGGAAAAAGAAGGAGCCCAAAAGGGTTAGAATAGCAGTAGAAAAATCTTCTGGCCCGTGGTGGGCAAGCTCTGTAATTTCAAAAAGGTCAGTTGTGGCCCGGGACATAATCTTACCGGTTCTGTGGGTATCGTAAAAACTGAAAGGGAGCTTTTCCAGGTGGTCAAAAACATCCCGTCTCATATCCTGTTCAACGTAATTTCCAAAAACATGGCCCCAGTAGGCAACAAACCAGTTACAAAACCAGCGGAGTCCAAAGCCAGCCAGTAAAATCGAAATTAAAATGATGAAGGTTCTGAGCTGGTGATTTGGAATAAGTGTGTATAAGGCATGCCTTGTGAACATCGGAAAGGCTACATCAATAGCGGCAATTATAAAGGCACAAAGCATGTCAGCAATGAAAAGCTTTAGGTGAGGCTTGTAGTAAGAAAAGAAAATTTTTAGGGGGCTCTTATTAAAATTCATGGGCCTAGTTTAACAGAAAATCTTATTTAAATCTTTTTGTATTGGTGGATAAAGTAGATTATTTCTGCCAGAGCGGTAAGGGACCAGGAGAAAATGTAGAGCAGGAAGAGGGATTGTATGCTGCCAAACCAGGCAAAAATTGTATATACCCAGGCAATTCTAAAGAGGCAGGAGCCAATAAAAACAATAAGGGTTGGAATACTTGTTTTTCCAAGCCCTCTATTGGCGGCAATTGTATTATCCATAAAAGTAGCTATCGGGTAAGAAAACCACATTACAGAAAGTCTCATCATTCCGGCCTGAATAACTGCGGGGTCTTTTGTAAAAAGAGAAAGGCACTGGGGACCAAAAATATACATACTTGTACTTAAGCCTGCACCTAGAATAAAGGCATAAAGATTTGAAATTATCATGCTGTGAAGAATACGTCTTTTATTTCCGGCTCCGTAATTCTGTCCGATAAAAGTAGCGCAGGCCACGTAAAAGGCATTCATTGCACTGTAGATTATGTTATCCAGATTCGAACCCGCAGCTGTTCCTGCAACCATAATTGAATCAAAGGAATTGACTCCCACCTGGATAAAGGTATTTGCCAGGGCAAAAATGGCGTTCTGCATTCCGGATGGAATACCAATCTTAAGAATATGGATTGTTATCTGACGGTTGAAAGTAAGTTTTTTGAAAGTAAATTTTATATCCCCTAAATCTCGCCCCCTGATTATAGGAATCATTACTAAAATGGCAGAGATATATTGAGAAATTGTACTTGCAAGGGCAACTCCCGCACAGGAAAGTTTACAGACAATTACAAAAAAGAGATTTAAAATTACATTTATGATTCCTGCAAGTGTCAAATAGTAGAGGGGTCTTTTAGTATCTCCTGCGGCGCTTAAAACTGCATTTCCATAATTGTAAAGGGCAAGTCCTGGCATTCCAAGCATATAAATCTTGAAGTAAATTACAGCCTGGTCCAATAGTTGGGCTTTTGTTTTTATGAGTGATAAGAGGGGACGGGCAAGAAAGTAACCAAGCAGTAAAAGAATTATTCCCATTATGATAGAAACAGAAAAAGAAGAATGAATTGCCTGGTCTAAATCATTCTTTGATTTACTACCGATGTAATAAGCTACAATTACATTAATTCCCCCACCTAAACCCATCAAAAGACCGGTAAATATAAAAAGCAGTTGGGAAGTAGAACCTACAGAACCAAGTGGCAATGAGCCTGCAAAGTGTCCGATTACCGCAATATCGGAAATATTAAAAAGAACTTGCAGTAAATTAGAAAAGATAAGTGGAATACCATAAAAAAGAATTCCTTTAAATAGCGGTCCGCTTGTCAAATCTTTATCATAAGAATGATTTGTCCGAAGCATGATAGTGAACAATAGTGCATAGCAAGGGAAAAAGCAAGTAAAAACTAAAGACCCTTTATAAACTTCATCTGAGGACTATTTTCATCAAGCTGCATAAGTTCAATTTTGTTGCCTTCAGGATCATGGGTCCAGCACTGCCAGTTATAATCTGACCCCTGCTTTGGAGGATCATCCTGAGGGGCTCCGCTTTCTACAATTTTTGCCCAGACTGCCTGAATATCATCTACACTAAGACAAAGGTGATTAAAGCCCATGTTTTCATCTTTATATGGGATTTGGTTTTTACCGCCATAAAAAAGTTCTATGAACTGACCGCCTGCGGCATACATATAAACAATCCAGGGCTGGCCATTTTCTGGGCGCTGAATATCAAAGGCCTTTTTAAAGCCCAAAGATTTTTCGTAAAAGGCTACCATCTTTTCCATGTCTTTAACATTAAATGCTGTGTGGGCGATTCCTGTTATCATCTTTATCAACTCCTATAAAAAAAATACACCAAAAAGGGAGGCTTAAATTGAATGGCTAAAATATCGCCATTCAATTTAACTTAGAGTTTCTTGCGAAACTCTTATATTGCGAATCAAATATCCTCGGTTGTTGAAACAACCTGCGGTATTTGATTTTAAGGGACATAAAAATGCGCTTTACAAGGTTCTTCTTATTCATGCGCTCATAATACCCCTGGAATTTGCCGGGTAAAATAACGGAGATTTACATTTATAGAATAAATCTCCAATATTTTATTTTCTGGTCCACTGAGAAGTTGCTCCAAAGCTACCCTGAATGCTCATGGAAATTCCCTTGTCTTCTTTATGCCTTGAATTTGCTCTTTTTTGATTTAAGATTTCAAGAAACTTTTCTTCATCAATTGGAAGAGTGACTGTTTGATTCAGCCAGGAAGAAAGGTACATTGCATTTGAAATCATAAGTCCATTTATACCTTCGCGGCCATCGGCTACAAGTGGCGTGCCTTGGGTCAGATGTTTAACAAAGGCGTTTAATACTCCAATGTGCTGGGGATTTTGGCCATCTGTTTCTACCTGAAAAGTTTTTGTTTCTGGAATAGAATAACCGCTTTGTGCAGTTTTACACCATTCTCGCTCATCACTTTCCAGGCGGGTAAAGGTGATTGAATTATAATCGCAGACAAGCTTGCCCTTTGTTCCTGTAACCTCAAGTCTGTTTGTTCCTGGCGCATCTCCGGTTGAAGTTACAAAAACTCCTGTGGCACCGTTTGCAAATTCCATATAAGCTGTAACATCATCTTCAACTTCTATATCATGCCATTTTCCTTCGTGGCAAAAAGCATGGAGCTTAACCGGCATTCCAAACATCCACTGAAGTAAATCCAGCTGATGAGGATCCTGATTTAATAAAACTCCACCGCCTTCTCCAGCCCAGGTTGCCCGCCAGTCTCCTGAATCATAATAAAACTGAGTTCTGTACCAGTCGGTAATAATCCAGTTGATTCGCTTAAGTTCACCAATAGTTTTATTTTCTACCATTTCCTTAATTTTGCGATAAACACAATTTGTTCTTTGATTAAACATCATGGCAAAGGTAAGGTCTGGATGTTTATCTGCTTCTTCTATCATTTGACGGGCCTGCAGTGTATAAACTCCGGCCGGCTTTTCGCACATAACGTGAAGCCCATTCTGCAAGGCAAGAATTGTTAACTCCGGATGCTGATAATGAGGAACTGAAATAAGAACTGCATCACAAAGCCCGCTCTTAATTAAATCAGAACCCTCAGTAAAGATTTTTGCATCAGGCACTTTTTCTGCCGCCCACTTTCTTCTATTTTCCTTTCTATCTGCCAGGGCCACAATCTTAAGGCCGGGACATTTTCCTGTAATAATATTATCAATATGCATGCTGGCAATTCCACCAACTCCAACTACACCAAATCTAATCATAATCAGCCTCCATTAATTTCCTTAAAAAATAATTTTCTTTACTGCCTGACAAGCTGCGTGAAAGGCACTCCTTGAATTCGGGTAACTTTCCTTATGTTGAACTTCTTCGCTCTGAAGCTTTTCCAATCCGCTAAAAACATGAAGATGAGGTTCAACTGTGAGTATTACCTGACCTTTACGGTTCCTGTTTACATCCTGTAAAATATCTGGAACCTGTCCATCTCCATTACCAACCGAAACAACACTTCCATCTGCAAAAAGTGCATCCTTCATGTGAAAATAGGTGATTGTCTTCTTTTGCAATTCGTAAGCTGCTTTTGGATTTACTCCGCACTGAACATAATTTGCTGGGTCAAAGGCTATGCCAAGCCGGCCTTCAAAGTGTTCATAAAGCTCCATACAACGCTGGTCTGTGTCGCCGTAAATTCCTTTTTCATTTTCGTGAACCAGAAGAATATTTTCCTTTTCTGCCAAAACAAGCATTTGCTCCAGACGCTTAAAAACTTCTTCCTTATAAAGCGAGTAGTCATTGCCTGGAATATAAAAACTGAACATTCTGATTCTTTTACAATTAAGAATTTTGCAGATTTCAAGGCTGGCCTTAAACTTTTGAAGGTGAGGGGTAAAATCCTCGGTGATTCCAATTTTTCCAAAAGGTGAACCGAGGGCCGAAAGTCCTATATTATGTGCAGCCAGTTTTTGTGCCACAATTTTTGCATCCTCTTTTGTAAGGTCTGCGCAGTTTTTTCCGTCTACACCGCGTAATTCAATTAAAGAAATATCTTCTTCTTCCAGAGCTTTTATCTGCTCTTCAAGCTTTCCACTTGCTTCATCGGCAAAGGCCGAAAGAATAAATTCTGTCATAGGATTTCCTCCATGGTTTTAGTGTATTTGCATATTTAGCAGGAAACTATGCAAAATTAGTTTGTTTTTATGCAAAACCTGCAATATTATAAACTTATGGATTATATGGCTCATTATGAACGCTCCCCAAGTCTTAATTCTCAGGGGCTGCATTTTCATGATTATTTTGAATTTTACTTTCATATAAAGGGCGGTCGTCTTTATTGTGTGGATGATAACGTTTTTGAACTTAAAACAAATCATTTAATTATAATTCCGCCCCTTCACATGCACGGCCTTGTTTGTGACAGAGATTTAGTTGATTATCAGAGGGCCTGGCTCTATCTTACGCCAGAAACCTTAAGTAAGTGTGGTTTTGAAAAATTTGATTTAAGCACCCGGCTGGAAGAAGCAAATAAAAATCACTCCTTTGCAAATCAGCTTGGCCCCGAGGATTCAAAAATTTTTATAAGCTATGTTCAAGAAATAGAAAAAATGCCCCAGAAAAAAGGACCTGCAGAGCTTCTTTCAGATTATTCAAAAATCCTGAAGATTTTAGAAATTGTAGAAAGAAATCTGACTTCTGGCTCAAAGCTTAGTGCGCAAAAACTTTCTCACAATCCAATGCATAATGTCCTTCATTATATAAATGAACACTACAGCGAAAATCTTTCGATTAAAGAATTGAGCAGTCATTTTAATATGTCTGAATCTTCACTTTCCCATGAGTTTAAAAAATATTCCAATAAGGGCCTTTATGAATACATACTTTATAAACGCATTATCAAGGCAAAGGAGCTTCTTTTTACCGATATGAATTTGACCCAAATTGCCCTGGAATGTGGCTTTAATGATTATTCAAATTTTTTGAGGGTGTTTAAAAAGCTTTCCGGTACATCTCCAAAAGAGTACAAGAAATGGCACTAAAAAATTAATTTTCCTCCCGGCTTTGCGCAGGGTCTGGAGGCTGTCAGAATGCTTTACAAGAACAGCCCCATGGCTTTGAAATTTATCTAAAATTGTGTCAAAATTCTGTTTTGCTTCGGAATAAGTCTTTACAAGCATGTGAACCCCTGACTTTGGACATTGGATTTAATTTTTTTCATCTAATGTAAAAATAAACTAATTTTTTTCATTTTTTTCTTGACCTTCCACTTGGTGGAAGCCTTAGGATTAAGGCATACACAGATTTCTGGAGGACTTGAAATGGAAAATATTCAATTTGTACCTGCAGCTAGTTTTGCAGCAATGGGAACAGCTTTTCTTTTTGCTTTTGCAATTCCTGCACTAACATTTTTAATCTTTAAGAAAAAATTTGGATGCTCTGTAAAACCTTTCTTTATTGGCTGCGGAAGCTTTGTAATCTTTGCACTTATTCTGGAAGCTTTATTGCACAGCTTGATTTTAGGAAATGGCCGGGGTGAACTGCTGACGGCAAAGCCATTTTTGTACAGCTTATACGGCGGTTTTATGGCAGGCCTTTTTGAAGAAAGCGGCAGATTCTTAGCCTTTAAGACTATCTTAAAAAAAGATTTTGAAGATGACAGCACAGCCCTGGCTTATGGAGCGGGACACGGCGGTTTTGAAGCCTTTTATATCTTATTGTCTACAATGATAACCAACCTTGTTTTTTCTATTATGATTAATACAGGAAATACTGAACTAATCACAAAAAAACTTACTCCAGAACTTTTAAAAAATATTGAAGGAATTTTTGAGAGCCTTCGCATAACACCGCCCGCACATTATCTTCTTTCCATAGTAGAAAGACTTGCAGGAGTAGTAATTCATATTTCACTTTCGCTAATTGTCTGGTTTGGAGCTAAAAATACAAAGAAATGGTATTTTTACCCTCTTGCAATTTTGCTTCATTCGGCATTTGATTTTGTTGCAGCCTATTGTTCTCTAAACAAAATCAATGTGATTTTAATAGAAGGGATTCTTTATCTTATGGCAGCAATTGTAGGTGCAATTGCAGTTTTAATCTGGAAAAGA
>JAIKYZ010000027.1 GCA_024682655.1 Treponema sp. | reverse complement strand
GCAAGCTCTATCTTGCCATTCGACTTGCATGCTTAAGACGCGCCGCCAGCGTTCGTTCTGAGCCAGGATCAAACTCTCCATGATTATTTCAAAACCCCGAAGGGTATTGATTTCCATAAAGTAATTTAATCCAGCTTTTTTATTTGCTGAATTGATTTCGTGTAATTTTGTAAAAATAAAATTACTAAAACAATGTAGTCAATTGTCAGAACAAAAACTAGCGATTTCTCGCTTATTTTTGATCTAGAACCTTACTTGTTCTATATTCTTTCCTTCCCTGTTATGTCAAACAACTTACCGAACTGCAATTTATTGTTGCGACGGTGAATAAGAATATATATCTGTTAGAAAAAAGTGTCAACAGTTTTTTAAAGAATTTTTAATTTTTTTTAAATTTTTTTCACTTTTTTTTTCTAAGATTCTTTTCCTACTTTTACGTAATCAATAAGCATTTTACTTGGAAAATATTCAGCCTGGAAAGGACCACCCCAACTGCCAAATTCAGATGAAATTATAATCCAGTTTTTTTTCTGGCACATACCGCCATAGCCTTCTTCATCATTTTTTGAGGCATCCATAGACCACAGCAATTCCCCGTCCAAATAAAAATCATAAGAGGTCTGTCCCCAAATAAACTGAGCTATATGCCACTGGTCGTAAAAATCCGGAGCAACTTTTATTCCCGGAGCAGATTTATTTTTATGTTCAGGCCCGTAGGCATCCCAGTGAATTGTTGAATTAAAATATCCCGGCCCCTGATTTTCTTCGTTTGGAACTAATTCAAAGACATCAATTTCTGCACCATCCACAGCACCATTACCTATGTGTTCTACATCATTATGCCCCATAAGCCAGAAGGCATACCAAAGGCCCGAGCTATTATCACATTTGAATTTTACTTCGTAGTAGCCATGTGACTGTTCAAAAATTCCCTGACTTTCTATAGCCCCGGAAAGCTTTCTTCCGCTTTGATCGACTTTTGCATCAATTACAAGATTCCCTTTACCATCCAGATAAGAACATTCATTTGACCAAAAACCGTGGTTTTCCATATCGGGCTGTCTTTCTTCTTCTCTGGCCCGTCTCCATTTACTTAAATCTAAATCATTACCCTGAAAATCATCATAAAAAACCTGAGTGTATTTTTTGCCCTGAAATTCAATGTACTCTGCCAAAGGCCGTTCAAAAGTGAGTATTTCTTTTTGGTCAGCGCAGATTACTTCTAAAGTCTGTTTACTGGCCTGTGAAAAATCTAAAGTGTAGTCCTTAATTCCCTCTAAAGTTTCGATTTTAAGAGAGACTTTTTCCGGGCTGGCATATATTTTGTAGTCTGAATATTCGGGGCGGTAGAGGGAATTTAAAACTCCATCCTGAAGCTCAATTGATTTTACCAGGTGATTATCTTTAAAAGGATTATTTTTGTTATGGAAAAGGTCTAAGATATAATTCAAACCCTTGTATTCCAAAGTGGCCTGTAAATGAAGGGCAAAAGTTTTTCCTGCAATGGAATCATAAACCGATTCAAGTGACAGCTGATTGTCCTGAAAACTATAAAAACCCCAGTCAGATTGAGAATAGTCAATTTTACCATCCTGAAATTTCCAGTAAATATTGCCAGAGTAAAGGGGAGATAATGCTTCTATTGGACTTGTAAAATTATATTTATCGAAAATTACTTTACAATTTTTTGAGTCGTAATGATATTCTGGGACTGATAAAGATAAATCACCAAGACCACCCTGGGCCGTAATTGTTACTTGTGGACTTTTTGTCCAGTTTCCCCAGTTTTTATCCATCATAACCAGATAAACATTGTAACTGCTGCCTTCTTTTACAAAAGGATATAGAAAAGTATTGTTTTTATTATCTGTGGAAATTGAAAAATTTTCGCCCTGTGGACCTTCTACATGAATTGTAATTCTTGTAAAAAGAGGATCGTGTTTTTTTGTTATTAAAAGACCTTCTTTTTTTGCCTTTACGGTCAGATTTTTATTTTTAACTTTGCTTGGACCAGCCGACAAAAGATTTAAAAGTGTAATAAAAATTAATAAGGGTAAAATTATCTTTTTCATAAAAAAAACTCCTGAATATATATTAAGGCATATTTATTCAGGAGTTTATAAAAATTTCCTTTTATTTGATTAATTTTACAAATTTTTGCTTCTTCTTAGGACTTCCATACAGGTTCTTCCGTTATGGTAAGAAGTTTTCCAGTTTCCACCTTTAGCTTCTGAAAGTATTGGATTTCCATTTTCATCAAGTTCTGACCACCAGTCGCCGCCTTCTTTATCTACCTGATGTTCTTTAATCCACTTCCAGACCTGAAGACAGGCCTCTGAATATTTTTTATCTCCGGTCATTTCCCAGGCATTGTAGTAACCGTTTATTGCTTCTGCCTGATTCCACCAGACTCTGCGACGGTCTCTTATTTTTCCGCCCTCTTTTAAGAAATTTTCCAGACAACCATTTTCCTGATCAAAACCTTCTTCCAGAGAAACCTGGGCTACTCGAATTACTGTATCGTGGATTTTATCTTTTAATTTCTGGTCTTCAAGTTCACAGGCTGCTTCCCATAAAAGCCAGCTGGCTTCTATATCATGACCGTAAGAAATTTCGTCGTCCAGAAGTTTCCAGTTCATATCAAAGAACATTCCAAGATGAGCATTTGGCTGGAAAATAAAATCAACTGTAACTTCTACAAGGTCTTTTAATGAATCGCCTACTTCTGCACGAATTGCTTTTGAATCTGGGAATACCACCGGCAAAGTTCTGTAAAGATTTGTGTAAGCTTCCATTACATGAAGATTTGTATTCATTGATTTTGGACAGTTCATATCTTTTGGAGAAAGAATCATATCGTCTGTTGGTTTCCAGTCTATTGCGCAGGCTTCTATGTAACCGCCTTCATCAAAATCTCTGGCATGCCCTTCCAGAAGATTGTAAATATCCAGTGCATGATTCATTGCTTCTTCTGAGCGAACCAGGGGCGTTACGGGGTCTTCCACGTTAGAAGGGGTAACGGAAGCACCTGGTGCTGCAGTGAGGGGAAGACTTTCCCCTCCTAAATCTTCTCTAAGTTCTTTTACGGCAGCGGCATATTCAGAAAGACCATAGCAACAGAAGGCTTCACCGTATATCTGTTTTTTACTTACTTTTGGGCTTCCGTCCGGCATAACTGACCAATAAACTCCGCCGTGTTTTTTATCCAGATATTTATTCAAAATTACGCTGTAGGCAAAATCGGCCATGTCCAGGTATTTTTTATCTTTTGTAAGTCTTGCAACTGCACTGTAAGTCCACAAAAAGCGGGAAGTCATAACAATTGAACGTTCAACCGCTGCATTTAAGTTATTATCGTTATCAATTCTACCAAAAAAACCTTCAAAACCAGGTCTTTTATCGCGGGAAAATTTTTCCCAGTAAGGAAGAATATTTTCGAAAAGTTCATCTTTTACCGACTGATAAAATTTAGAATCCATACCAAACCCCTTATTTCCTACTCTTTTAATTTGTTGTAGGATTATAGTATTATACTAAAAACTTTTGGCAAAGGTGAATAGATGAAAACTAACGCAATGAGAATTCTTGAAAGCGCCGGAATTCCTTATAAAAGCAGCACTTATGATGACGATGGAGAGCATGTTTTAGAAAAAGGAGCGGCCCTTCGTTTGGCTGAAAAATTGGGAGTGGATCCTGCAACGGTTTTTAAGACAATTGTCATGCGTACGGAAAATAAAGAAATCTGTGTTTTCTGCCAGTCTGCTACCAGCGAAATTAATTTAAAAAAGGCCAGACAGGCGGTGGGATGTAAGGAAATTAACACTGTAAAGCCGGAAGAATTACTGGGCCTGACCGGTTATGTTCGCGGCGGCTGCAGTCCAATTGGCATGAAGAGAAAATTCAGAACCTTTATAGACGAGACTGTAATTTTATACGATGAAGTTTGTATTAGCGGGGGTCAGAGGGGGCTTCAAATTAAAATTAAACCGGATGATTTAGTAAAAATAACAGAAGCAACCCTTGTTGATTTAGAACTAAACTAAGTGGGGAAAGGCAAAATGAATAAGCTTAGAGATTTACTTGGAAAAGAGACCCTTTATTTTGACGGCGGTTCAGGAACTATTTTACAAAGCTGGGGATTGAAGCCCGGCGAATTGCCAGAAAAGTGGAATCTTGAGCATCCCGAAAAAGTTGAAGAATTAAACTACCAGTATTTTATGGCTGGTTCTAATATTGTAAACACAAATACCTTTGGTGCCTTTGAAACAAAATTTGCCCTGAATCTTGAAAAAATTGTAAAAGCCGCAATTGAAAATGCAAATAAAGCCCGCGACCGTGCCCTTGCTCAAAATAAAAAAGACCTTTTTATCGCGCTGGACCTTGGCTCTTGTGGAAAATTGCTAAAACCAATGGGCGATTTGGACTTTGAAGACTGTATTAAGATTTTTAAGAAGACCTTTGCAATTGGCTTTAAAGAAAAAATAGACTGTGTGATGATAGAAACCATGAACGACGGTTATGAAACTAAAGCCGCCGTAATAGCCGCAAAAGAAACAATGGAAGAATTAAATGTGGACCTTCCAATTATTGTTTCTAACGTTTACGACAAGGATTGCAGAACTTTGAGTGGTTCTACCCCAGAAAGTATGGTTGCTATGCTGGAAGGGTTGGGTGTAGATGTAATTGGCGTAAACTGCAGCTTAGGCCCCTTTGACATGAAAGAAACTGTAAGAAGATTATGTGCCGCTTCAAGTCTGCCTGTTCTTGTAAAGCCAAATGCAGGACTTCCTGTAATGGTAGATGGAAAAACCACTTTTGATATAAGCCCAGACCAGTTTGTAGAAGCCATGGTTGATATTAGAAAAATGGGAGCAAAAGTTTTAGGCGGTTGCTGTGGAACAAATCCTGATTACATAAAAAAATTAAGGGCCGCAACAGAAAAGATTCCTGACCCGGTAAGAGAATTAGGACCAAGAGCAAAAGACGGCAGTCCACTTTCGGTAATTTCTTCTAACTCAAAAGTTGTTTATTTTGGAAATCAAAAAGAATGTGTTTTGATTGGCGAAAGAATCAACCCAACCGGAAAGAAAAAGTTCAAAGAGGCACTTAGAAATAAAGACCTGCCCTATATTATCCACCAGGGAATGGAACAGGAAGCAGCAGGAGCCCAGGTTCTGGACGTAAACGTTGGGCTTCCGGAAATTGACGAAAAAGAAATGATGATAAAAGTCATGACCGAACTGCAGAACATAAGCGATTTACCTCTGCAAATTGACACAACAAATCCGCAAGTTATGGAAGCTGCCCTGCGCCGCTACAACGGAAAAGCAATGATAAATTCTGTGAACGGCAAAAAAGAAATTATGGAGCAGATTTTTCCACTTGTAAAAAAATACGGAGGACTTCTTGTTGCCCTGACTTTGGATGAAGATGGAATCCCCGAAGACAGCAAAAAAAGAGTGGAAATTGCACAGAAGATTTACCAGGAAGCCCAGAAATATGGAATTAGTAAAAAAGATATAATTATTGACCCCCTTGCAATGGCCGTAAGTTCAGATTCAAAGGCGGGACTTGCAACTATGGAAAGCGTAAAGGCAATTCACCAGATGGGAGGATTAACTTCCCTTGGAATTTCGAATGTAAGTTTTGGACTTCCTAACCGGGAATTTGTAACTTCGGCATTTTTTACAATGAACATGCAAAATGGACTTAGCGCCGCAATTATGAATCCTTTGCAGACAGAAATGCTTAAGGCTTACAAAACCTTTAATTTATTGCAGGGCTATGACACAAATTGCAGTGATTATATAGAATGGGCCCAGAATATTCAGACAGAAATTAAAAGTGGGGGAAGTCTCCCCCTCGCTCCAGCCCAGGGGTCTTGCACTACCCCCTCCAGCGGGGCAAATTCAATAAGTTCCGGCCCCGCAACGCCCCAAAATCAAGTTGAAAAAGACAGCCTGGAGTTTGCAATTATTCACGGATTAAAGGCTGACTCGGCAAAAATTACAAGAGAACTCTTGCAATCTATGGAATCGCTGGAAATTATTAATTCACATTTAATTCCGGGCCTGGATTATGTTGGCAAAAGATTTGAAGAAAAGACCATGTATTTACCACAACTTTTAATGGCAGCCGAGGCGGCAAAATCTGCCTTTGGAGAAATTAAAAGCTTTATGGAAAAATCTGGTAAAAAGGAAAAATCAAAGGGAAAAGTTATAATTGCAACCGTAAAGGGTGATATTCACGACATTGGAAAAAACATAGTAAAAGTTCTTCTGGAAAATTATGACTTTGAAGTAATAGACCTTGGAAAAGACGTTCCGGTGGAAAGCGTTGTAGAAGCCTGTAAAAAAGATAAAGTTCAACTGGTAGGACTTTCGGCCTTGATGACAACAACAGTTTTGGCAATGGAAGAAACAATTAAAGCCTTAAGAAAAGAATGTCCCTGGGCTAAAGTTTGCGTAGGCGGCGCCGTAATGACCCAGGAATATGCAGATCAGATTGGCGCAGATTTTTACGGAAAAGATGCAATGGATACAGTCCGCTACGCCAATCAGCTTTTTAAATAATTTAAAAGCAATAAAAAAAGGGAAAATTAATTATAAACTTTTTTACGCCACTCTTCTTCCAGTTTTTTAATTGAAAGCTGGGAATCTCCGTCTTCCACAGTTAAATTCTGCTTAAGATATTCTTCTACAACCATGCGGCGATAAGAATCCCATCGGGCGGGCAATTTATTTGGCAAAGAAAGCATTTGAGCTGGAGGAAGATTTGAAAGCATCTGGGTATAATAAGTTGGTAAAATGTGTTCATTAACTTCTCTGACAGAAGAAAATCCACCTGCAATTCCAAAAAGTTCAGTTTCCAGGCCCAAAGATTCCTTACGCTCAAGAATTTCTTTTTGAGTTTGAGGCTGGAAAAACCACAAAAGAAAGTTTGCGGCCCCAATTTTATTCTGGGCATTTTTATAAATTCCCATCATTGTAAAAGAATCATTTATTGGAATAGAACCATCGTTACAAATCCAGCGGTAATCAATTTTAAGATTCTGATCTTTCATAACCTTAAAAAATTCATCACTGCTGGTGTAGGCAAATAAAGTTCTGCCTGAATTTACCTGGCGGTAGTAAGGCATAAAAAGATATTTAAAGGTAAAATCCGATTCTGTCTGTGGCGAAGTATTTTCGCTGACAATCCAGTCTTTTAGATAGGCAAGGCTGTTATCCAGTTGAGTCTGATTCCAGCAGATTTGATTTTTTTCCATGTGGAAATCTGCCTTAAAAAGTTTTGTAACCAGATAAAGAAAATCATTATCTCCTGAAGGAGCAAAACCAATTTTACTATACTGACCCTTAGAATTCTTTTGATTAAAAGAAGAACCTATAGAACGAATCTGATCTAAAGAAAGAGTGTAACTATCTGTAACAAAAGATGAATTATCAAGAGAAAAAATTACTGCGGGTAAATTAAAACTTACCGGCAAAAGATACTGAGACTGTCTTACCTTTCCAGCCTGAAGTAACTGGGAATAGAACATATTGGAAGAAATTTCCTGGTGGTCAAATAAATAATCCAGGGACATAAAATTCTTCTGGGTTGAATCAGAGGGTAACCAGGGAGCAATAATAATATCTGGTTTATCTTCATCTTTTGACAGAGGAAGACTTAAGGCAGGATTTTCTTTATAAACTAAAACTGCATTATCTTCCTGGTGGCTACGATTATAATATTCAATATATTGGGCAAATTCCCTGCAACTAGTCCAGATAACAATTCTATTGCCAGGAGTTTTTTTAGAACAGCCAGTAAAAAGGGGAAAAATAGATAAAAAAACGGTGATTAGAACAACTCTAACCACCGTGGATTTGCATTTATTCAAGATAACCTCAACAGCGTTTTATATTGTTTCGGCTATATTATATATTTCAGAATAAACCTTTTCAATCTTATCTTCATCAATACTTGAAAAAGCAATGCGAAGAGTGTTTGCATCAATCTGGATAATTCCAATTCCTTTTTCGGCAAGAAGTTTTTTGCGGATATCTTCTGCATTTCCAGTTTTTACATTAAAACTCATAAAATAACCGGAATTGAATGGAAGTGCTTCAAGAACTTTTGAAGTATGACTGCTTACAAATTTTCTTACTGCATCGTAACGGCGCTTTAACATATCTCTTAATTCTTTTTTCTGAGCTTCGTGAGCAGGATCTGAAAGGGCATGTAAAACAAGACTCTGAGAAACTGTAGAAGAACAAGAAACTGAAGAACGAATTGCGGCCATAAATTTAATCTGAAGGGCTGTAATCTGTTCGTCTGTAAGACCTTTAGAAGCAAAAGTTACAAAACCTGTACGGAATCCCCAGGCAAAATCTTCTTTTGTTGGACCATCAGCTTTAATTGCAAGTACGTTTTCGTGTAAATCTGCCATGTAAGCGAATAAAGACTGAGATTCAATGTCATCTTCGTAATTTAAGCCAAAGTAAGCATCATCAGAAAGTACAAGAACTTTTTTACCACTTTCGGCAATTGATTTTACGATATTAACAATCTGCTTGGCCTCGTCTTTAGTTGGGCTGTAACCAGAAGGATTCTGTGGGAAGTTCAAAATTACTCTTACAGAACCATATTTTTCGGCATCAGCCTTCATTACTTTTTCAAGACCTGCAATATTAAATTTTCCATTTTCAAAACATTTGAACTGGTGGAATTCAGAATTACGGCGGGCTGCTACAATCAATTCATAATTATCCCAGCTTGGATCTGCGCCAATCAAAGGTTTGTCTTCATCAACAAAAAGATCTGAAACATAAGAAAGAACTGCGGTCAAACCAGGAACTAAAATTGGAAGAGAAAAATTCTTGTTTTTCAAATCAGGATTTTTTTCGATGATTTTTTCTTTCCAGAGTTTACGAACATCAGGATTTCCTGCTGTTTTTGCATAAGCAACACTTTCTCTTGGTCCCAGAGTTGGCATCAACTTCTTGTAAGAATCCAGTTCTATTGGAGTTCCTCCAGAAACTGCCATACCAATTGTACCGTTTGCTAAAGTAGCACTTTTTGCTGCTTCTCCACCCTGGGAAATAATTCCGTTCGGAAAATAAAGGCGACGTCCCATATCAGAAAGGAGAGCGTCTACAACCGAACCAGATAATGTTTCATTTAATTCTTGAGCTAATGGATTAATCATAATGCGGATATTATGCAAATTTCACAATTTTTTGTCAATGATTTTTATAAAAATACGGTTTTACAGGGCATTTTTGCATATTTATGCACCTTTTTAAAGTGGTGTTTTATGCAATTTGCACAACTTTTATAATCTTGTTCAAAATTAATTACTTTTATGATATACTCGCCAACATGGATATAGATAACAACGAAACTACAGAAATCAAAAAACTCGTAGATAAATGCAGAAAAGAAGCTGCAAAGCGCCTTGTAGGCCAGGAAAATCTTATTGATGACATGCTCACAGCCTTTATTGCGGGAGGTCATGTACTTGTAGAAGGTGTTCCAGGTCTTGCTAAGACTTTAGCCGTAAAAACTTTCTCAGAAATTCTGGGACTGGATTTTAAACGTATACAATTTACCCCAGATCTTCTGCCGGCAGATGTTACTGGTACACTCATTTATGACCAGAACAAGGGGAACTTTAGTGTGAGACAGGGGCCTGTTTTTGCAAATGTAATTCTTGCTGACGAAATTAACCGTGCCCCTGCAAAGGTACAGTCTGCCATGCTGGAAGCAATGGAAGAAGGTCAGGTTACAATTGGAGAAGAGTCTTACAAACTCCCAAGTCCCTTCTTTGTACTTGCCACACAAAACCCGGTTGAACAGGAAGGAACTTACAATCTTCCAGAAGCAGAGTTAGACAGATTTTTAATGAAGCTTATTGTTAATTATCCAGAAAGCAAGAATGAAGTAAAAATTATTCAGACTTGTGGAAAAGCGCCAAGTGTAAAAGTAAATAAAATACTTACTGACAAAGACGTTCAGAATATGAAGGATTTAACAGATAAAGTAGTTTGCGATGAAAAACTGGTAGAATACATTGTTTCTATACTTACAGTTACAAGACCAGAAAGTACCCGTAAATTACAGTCTGGTCGCCAGCTTGCCAACAGCGTAAACACCCAGGATATAACCCGTTATATTCAGTACGGTGCATCGCCAAGAGCCGGAATTGCAATGCTTCAATGTGCAAAAGTTCATGCATTATTTGAAGGACGCTCTTTTGTTTTACCAGAAGACATTAAAGCCGTTGCAACAAATGTTCTTCGTCATAGAATTTTACTTTCTTACGAAGCAGCCGCAGATAATATTTCCAGTGACGATATTATTTCAAGAATTCTGGAGTATATTCCAGTTCCATAGAATTTTATGAATCATAATCTGTCGGATAAAGAATCTTTAGTAAAAAGAGCCTCATATTTACGCCTTTTAGCCTCTGGTCTTTCGGAAGGCATGAAAAGCGGTAATTTTAAATCTTTATATAGAGGACAGGGAATTGAATTTTCCGGGGTAAGAGACTATATCCCCGGCGATGATGATATCCGCAGTATAGACTGGAACGTTACAGCCAGAATGGGACGTCCCTATGTAAAAGTTTTTGAAGAAGAAAGAGAACTACAGGTTTTTATTCTGGTAGACAGTTCTGCATCCATGCAGATTAAAACAGAAGATAAAAGAACAAAATATACCGCCGCAGCAGAAAGTGCCGCTCTTTTAATTCTTGCAGCCGAAATGAGTAACTGCCCTATTGGCGGAGTATTTTTTGACGGGGCCATACATTTTTCTTGTAAACCAACCTTTGGAAAAGAACAGACCATGCTTATGCTTTCTCATTTAGATAAACTTCCTGAACATAAGGTAAATGGATCTGTTCTGGGACCAGCATTAACAGGAGCGGGAAAACTTTTGAAAAAACGTTCCTTGGTTTTTGTCTTAAGCGATTTTAGAAGTGGAGAATACGAAAAACCTTTAATCCAGCTGGCTCAAAAAAATGATATTGTTGCAATCAGAATTCAAGACAAAATGGACGATGAATTGCCATCTTTAGGAACTGTAAATTTTGTTGATGTAGAAAGTGGATTAAAAATGCAGCTTCCTTCATCTTCTGCAAAATTAAAAAAACAATGGTCAGACTATATGGACAGAAATGAAAACCAGTGGAAAAACCTTTGTCTTAAACATGGAATTACAACAGCACTACTGAGGAACAACGACGATCCTTTAAGAATCTTAAGTTCTATTCTTCTACGCAAAAAATAAAGGAGGGGTAAATGGTTACTTTAAATACACAACAGATCCTTCTCCCTAAAAATGTTTATATCGGAGATTTAGCGGAACTCAGAATTTCTTTTACCAGTACAGAAGAAATTGTAAATTACAAATTCCTAAGCGATTTGGACTACAGAGATTACTCCATAGAAAAAATTGACTTATCGCAGACTGGATTAAATTATTATCAACTGTCCCTGGATTTTGTTCCCTGGAAAATCGGGCAAATAAATTTTCCTTCGATTGAATTAGAAGTTGCTCCAGGGCCAAATCAGGAAAACCCAGAAAATAAAGAAAATCTTCTCATTAAAATACAGCCGGTAGAAATACTTTCGCTGGTAGAACAAAATAAAGTCACAGGATTAAGAAGTTTTGAGAATCCCCTTCTTATTCCCGGTACAAGTTATAAAATCTATGCAGGTCTTATTCTTTTTATTCTTTTATTAATTTTTTCAATCAGATTAATTGTAAGACATAAACAGGTAGCCTTTTTCTTAAAAATGCAAAAACAAAAACGCAAGTACAGGAAAAATAAGAAAAAGACAATTAAACAGCTGCAGGGACTCTTAAAATCAAAAGAAGAAGACAAGGAAATTGCAGGAAACATTCAGGCAATTATGAGAAAATACCTGGAAGTAAGATTTGACCAGCCATTTTCCAGAACAGTTTCTTCTAAAATCATAAGCCTTTACGACCAGGCAACTTACGGCTTGTCATCGGAAAGTAAATTTCAGGCCGCAGAAAATATTTCTGCAATTTTTATAAGGACAGACTACGTCCGCTATGCCCAGGGGTCAATCAACAGCAAAGACGCCAATTTCCAGGAAAAGGAAAAATCAGAATTAATCCAGAAATTAATAGAATCAATTGAATGCCTTGAAAAAACTCCAAAAACCAAAGAAGAGGAAAAGGAAGTCTTAAAGGAGGAAAAAAATGTTTAACTTTCAGAATTCAGCAGCTTTTTTACTACTCCTTTTAATTCCAGCACTTTTTATTTTAAGGAAACTTGGAATTTTTACACAAATCACCTACCCGGCTACTTTGGCAGACTGGGCCGGCGAAAGTTTTGAATGGAAAGCAAAATTTAGAAAATTTCTTTCGCTACTTGCAAAAGCTATGATTGTACTGGGATTTATTGCGGCAGTGTGTGCCTTTGCAGATCCTGTACTTTCAACTCAGGAAAAAGTTTACACCAGTCTGGGAACAGATATCATTTTTGTAGTGGATACAAGCCCTTCAATGGCCGCAAGAGATATAGATGGAATGACCAGACTTGAAGCCACAAAAAATTCAATTTCGACCCTTGTAGCAGATAATGACGGTTACAGATATGGAATTGTTGCCCTTGGAAGTCAATCAAGTATTTATGTTCCACCTACAAACGATCTTACAATTTTTAGAAAAAGATTAGCTGAGCTTGATGTGGGACTTTTAGGAAACGGTTCTGCAATTGGAGATGGACTTTCTACCGCCCTCTGCCACTTAAAATCTTCCAGCGCACCTAAAAAATGTATAGTTTTATTTACCGACGGCGAAAACAATGCCGGAGAAATTCATCCACAAACCGCCGCAAAACTTGCAAGCGAAAATAAAATTGCACTTTATCTTGTTGGCGTTGGAACAAAAGGAACAGTTCCAATTGAATACAAAGATCCAAACACCGATAAATTTTACTCTGGATATCTTGAATCGGACTTTGATTCTGCCGCAATGAAAGAAATTGCAAGAGCAGGAAAAGGCAGATATTTTGAAGTAAGAACAATTGATGAACTTTCCATGGCCTTAAACACTGTTACAAAAAATGAAGTTGTAGTACAAAGTTACACCTACAAAACTGTAACAAATCCTATTTATAAAAAATTTCTTTTTGCCGCTATGATTTTAATTGCAATAGCCTGGACATTAAGAAGAATTGTACTTCAGGAAAAAATCAATTTTCACTACAGAAAGATACTTATCTTAAGATATTTTTTAATTTTATTTTCCGTAGTTATGATTATCTGTGCTTATTTGGGATTTTCCTGGGGAACCTATTTTGCTCCAGTTCAAAAAAGCGGAACTTCTGTAAGTTTTGTAATTGATATTTCCAATAGTATGATGGCAAAAGATACAGAAAATGGAATAACAAGATTAGAGGCAGTCAGCATTTACGCAAAAAAACTTCTTTCCAAGATGAATGATACTTCGGTTTCGGTTGTACTTTCAAAGGGAGAAGGAATAACTGCAATTCCATTAACTCAAGATTCAGCCATGATTGAATCCTTACTGGATGTACTTTCGCCTGCAATGATGACCTCTCCAGGTTCAAGTTTAGGAAAAGGTATTTTAGCCGCAAAAGATTCTTTCCCACAGAATTATGCAACAGCAGGACGAATCTGGGTATTTACAGACGGAGAAGAAACCGACAGCAGCCTTTCAAATGCCCTGACAGAATGTATAAAAAACGGAATTCCAGTTACAATTCTTGGCTTTGGAAGTGAAGAAGGTACAGAAACTCTTGCAGGAGACGGAAAAACCATAGTTCAAACCGCCTTAAGATCGGAAAACATAAAAGAAATAATTCAATTAACCGGTCGAAATATGAGTTTTTACAGAAATCAAACTCCAATCACTTATTTAAAAGCCCAGGAAAAAGGTTCAGCAATAATTTTATTAAATCAGCTGGCAGAAAATACCGAAGACAATCAGATAATTTCCTACGAAGCAAAAGCAATTCCACGCTTTAAATTATTTTTAATTCTGTCAATTTTATCTTTTGCCTTTAGTTTTATTTTTACAGAAATGGACTGGCACAAAATTTTGACTCAAAGAAAAACAAATTCAAAAGCTAAATCAAAAGGAAAAATTAAAAAGACAGCTGGACTTTTAGTATTTACAAGCCTTCTTTTTACTTCCTGCAGTCAGTCGGCAAGCATTTTGCAGGGAACTTACGCTTTTTACCAGAAACAGTACAGAAGTGCCATCGCTTATTTTAAGTCCGCCTTAGAAAAAACTGATTCTCAAGATCAGAATAAAGATTTTATTTTATACAATTTAGGAACCGCCTATTCTTTACTTGGAGAACAGGAAGCCGCTTTAGAAGAATTTTCTCTGATATCTGATCAGGCTTCAGATTCTGTAAAATACGCAGCCTTCTACAATGCGGGAATAATCGCAAATCAAAAAGCAGATTACCAGAGTGCACAAAATTATTTTAAGGAAGCCCTTAAAATTGACTGTACACAAATTGATGCAAAGATAAATCTGGAACTTTCAATACAAATGGCAGAAGCAGAAGTAAAACAAAAAGAAGCAGAGGCAATTCCCGCTTCGGAAGAAAGTTCACAACTGCCAGATATTGAAAAAGGAATCTTTAAACACGTTAAGGAGAATGATAAAAAACAATGGCAAAACAGTGTACCAAAAGAAAAATTGAATCTGGAATCAGATTATTAATTTTATCCCTACTCCTATTTTTTACACTTTTTACAGGTCCTCTAACAGCTCAGAGCAGGAGAAATCCTATACTTGTAAATCCTCTGGAAGATCAAAAAATGTATGCAAAAGAGGATATCAAATTTGAAATCACAATTCCAAAAGAAAAAAGTGTAAACATACAGGTTCTTAACCAGGATTTACCAGAATCTGTAGAAATTAAAACTTTAAGAAAAACTGAATATTTTACAGGCGAAGGTGGAACTTTAATAGAACTCTGGTACCGTTTTGAAACAAAAGGAAATTATAAACTTCCAATTCTGCCAATTATGATAAGGGGAACCAGAAGATATTATTCCTTCCCAGAATTAGTCATCGAAGACGACCCTGCAAATATGTCTCCTAGAATGGTAATCAAATTTGAAAACGGACAAAGTGTTTCTACAGGAATTCCTTTACCAGATAAGGCACTTTTTACACAGGAACTTGGCCAGCCTTTAAAATTCACCGTCTACCTGCAATATTCCACCCAGTTAATGCAATTCACATGGGATATTCCCCAGGATTCAATTTTTACCCAGCTCAAAACCTATGAAATCACAGAAATAAAATACAGAGAAAAGAATTATTCAAATAAACTCATTCCGGTTGCCGATTTTGAGTGGACACCTTTAGCCAAAGGAAAAATTCAAATCCCTGTAATTCATTTTACGGCAACAGCCTACACAGGTTACAGAACAGAAT
Organism: Treponema sp.; assembly: GCA_024682655.1. Classification (GTDB taxonomy): domain Bacteria; phylum Spirochaetota; class Spirochaetia; order Treponematales; family Treponemataceae; genus Treponema_D. The sequence goes on along the minus strand of JAIKYZ010000027.1, from coordinate 77,334 downwards.
TATCAAGTCCACAGGCCTATCTGGAATTTACCCAGGAAATTGAAGACCAGGACCTTACTTTACAGACATCAGAAGATTTGTTTGCTCAGGCTTTTGACCAGAACTTCCAGCCGGAAAATTTAAACATTTACGCAAAAATCACAGAAGACAACTGCCGTTCAATTGCAAAAATGAGAAGTATGGAAAAACACGCCTTAATAGATTATTTTAAAATCAAAAAAGGTAGAGCAGATTTTGAAGAACAATTTGGCCTTCCCTCTGAAGAAAATGAATTAAATCTGAATTTACTTTACTTTTCCCTCTCTTCATCAATATTTTTTATTCTGGCTTTTATTTTATTTCTTAAGAAAAAACGAAATATTGCCGTAATAATTGTTTCGGTATTTTTAACCTGCAGTGTTGTTTTGTGTACTTACTCCCTTGTACTTTCCTCAAAAAAATATGCAATTTCACGAGGCTGCCAGTTATATTCAATTCCAGAAAGTAAAGCCAACTCTGCTTCTGAAATATCAGCAGGAAACAGAGTTATAATTAAAGAAGAAACCGACAACTGGTATTATGTAGAATTAGGAACTATAAGCGGCTGGTGTAAAAAAGATAATTTAATCTTAATCCGCTAATAAAAAGCAATAAAATACAAAGGAGAATTTGCAAAATGGACATGAACGATATTTTAAATCAATGGGACAAATATCAGTCAGACCAGAAAAAGAAAATTAAAGAAAGTGGAAAAAATACTGTATCCCACAAAAAAGCAAATGCTCCAACTCCGGAAGAAAAAGCAGCACTAGCCGAAAAAGATTTTGAAGAGCAACTCTATAAAGAAAATAATAAAAAAGTAAATCCAATGGAAATGTGGCTCAGAAGATACGGCGTTATTGATAAAGATAAACTTGCCCAGGAAGAAGAAATTCGTAACCAGGAAAGTGACAGAAATTATCTGATTAATATGAAGCCCCAGGCCCGTATTGATTTACACGGTCTTCATCAGGATCAGGCCGAAGAAAAATTAAATTACTTTATAGGCGACTGTAAAAAAAGAGGAATTCAAAAAGTCCTGATAATCCACGGAAAAGGCATTCATACCCACGGAACAGATCCTGTTTTAGGAGAATTAGTCAGAAGATTTATTGAACACGATCCCCGCTGCGGAACTTCAGGACATCCAAAAACAAAACAGGAAGGCGGAAGTGGCGCTACCTGGGTCATCTTAAAATAGTCACAATCCCAGTCTGCAATAAATTGGCAAATGATCCGAAAAGCCCTGCCCCGTGTAAATCTTATAAGAATTAGGAATATTATTTTCGTCCGCCCAGGGGTCTTCGGCTTTTACAGAAAAATCCAAAAGCAGGTCTGAATCAAGAAGAAAAAAATTATCAATTCTGGACCAGCTGTCCTGGTAATAATAACTACCGATTTTGTCAGAAAGTAGTCCGCTCTTAAAATACCAGGGAGAATAAAGTTCAATAGATTTTTCTCCTTCCTGCCTAGAAAAGCCCCGTAAATAAATATTTCCACTTTTTTGAATATCCAGGTCCTCAATAAAATCCCCAATATCACGATTAAAATCTCCGCAGATTAAGAGCTTACAGTTTTGATCAAAAGAATCGTCATTCAAAATATTATCTACGATTTTAGCAAGAGCAAATTCCTGCCAGTCCCGCCAGATTTCAGTCTCCTCCTTACCCCCCAGTTTAGATTTCCAGTGATTTGCCAAAAGTATAAGGGACTTGTTTTCTAACTGAACTTTGACCTGTAAAATCGGCCTCAGGGAAGGCTGCTCTTCCCCCTGAACTCTAATATCCAGACTGTGACTTTTTAGATCGGACAGAGGATATTTTGAAAGAATTCCAAGTCCAATACAGGAATCTTTTCCACCAGCAAATGCGGCATAATTCCAGTTGTCTTTTAAATCCCAGGACCTGCCCGCAAGTTGATTTGAAATATCATAAAGAATGCCATCATTTTCTATTTCTTCAAAAACATATAAATCGGCATCAAGACTTGTAATTACCTGACAAAGATTAGACAGCCTGGTTAAATATTTATCTTTTGACCATTTACTGGCATTCTGGAAATCTGAATATTCATTGCCCAGAGTCTGACAATCAAAGAAAGTCTGAAGATTCCAGTTTACGATGTTGATATATTCTTTATTTTCAAGGTCAGAACTTTCAGGCTGGATTTTGGAAGTTTGATTTTGACAGGAAAGAAATAAAGTAAAAATCATCACCAGAAAAATAAAAGTAATGAAATAAGACTTAAAATAATTACACATAAAAACCTCATATGTATAATTGTTTTAATTGGACGAAAATATCAAAATTTCTGGAATTTTTTTGAAAATTTACAGATTTTTTTCTAACAAAAAGAGATATTCTTTTACGTAAATTTCACGGTTGGTAAGATTTCTGGAACCCCGGAAGGTATTGTAATTAGATTCAAGAACCTGAACTTTTCCGTATTCAGAAATTATATTTACCATTTCTTCTTTTGAAATAAAACCTTCAGAATTAAAAGAAATCAAAACATATTTTGCCCGGACATTTTTTACCAGCTGAGAAAATACCTGGCAAACTTTTCGTTTTTTATTGTAATCAGAGCGGTTCCAGTCTTTTGGAATACCCGAAACTCTTGAAATAAAAGCCTGGTCGGGTTTTTTATAGGTGGCCAGAAGATTTAACATAAAATAATTTGAACCATAAGGATGCTGATTGTAAGGCGGATCAAAATAAGCAAGGTCAAAAGAATCCAGGCCCTGGTAGAGCTCCTCTTGATTTACCAGAAGATTTGCATCTCCATTAAAAATTCTCTGACTGGCCTGAAAATTTGAAAAAAGAGGAAAAGGAAGACTTATTTTACCCTTAATTCTTGTCAGGGCATTTTTACCATTACCGCCAAACTGCCCCTTACCGGTTTTTGAATTTTTGTAAAAGCCCTTAAAAATTCCTGCAGTGTTTGCGTGAATAGAAGCTTCGGAAAGGAGGGGGGCAATAAAATATTTCTGGTAGTTTTCCGGAATATCAGATTGAATTAATTGTCTTGCTATATCCAGGTAATTAGCGTTATAGGGAGTGTAAAAACATCGTTCCTGCTGCTGAATATTATCTTCATCCTTTGGAGCGTATAATTCAGAAATAAAGCCGGGAGCCTCATAAGTCCCCTTTTTTCTATCTTCATCCAGGCACTTTAATTTTTCTTCAATTTTTTTTAGCAAAGAATCATAAAGTTCATGAATATAAGAAATTTCATTTTGATCGGGATTAGAAAGATAGCAGGAATTAATGATATAGGAGTAAAGTTCCATATCATTAACAGTGATTGAAGAAGAAAATTGTTTTAAATATCTGGCAACAATTCCAGAACCCGCAAAAATATCAAGGCAATCAAGTTTATCTTTATTCAGATTTTTTTGAACAATCTGGACGGCCTGACCAATAAAAGGCAGTAAAGCTCTTTTGTTCCCAATGTAAGTGATTAATTGATTTTGTAAAAAGTCCAGATTTTCCGCACCCATATTTTCATTATAGCAGATTAGAGCCTTTTAAGTCTAAATAATTCAATCATTGTGATTTAGAGTAATTTTTGGTACAATTTAATTTATGATTAAGAGAGCCTTAATATACGTTGAAAATACAGAAAACATTTTGGATTTAGCAAAATATCTGGATTCAGAAGACTGGACAATTTTTTCTGCCGGAAGGACAGAAGATTTGCTAAGAAAAAATAAAATCAGCGTAAAATATGAATCGGCTTTAGATGAAAACATTAAATACACAAACGATTTTGCACTTTTAACAAAGCAGATTTCGGAAACAGTTGTAGAAGTGGAAGATGAATTATTAAAAGCAAGAACTCCACAAGACTACGGATATTCATTAATTTGTATAAACACAAGACCAAGCCTGGAAGTTGGAATTTCGGAAAATCAATATAAAGATTATACAAAGGCAAAAAACTTTTATCTTTCGACAATTTTAAGACTTGCCTTTTCCAATTACGAAAATATTTTGATTCTTACAGATCCTCAGGATTACAAAGAAGCAATAGTTCAACTCAAAATTAATGATATTTCAAATGAATTCAGAACCTATCTGGCCGCAAAAGCATTAAATCTTGTTTCGGCCTTTGATGCGGGAATTTCGACAACTTTACTTAGAAGTAAAAACATAGATCAAAAATTCTTAAATTATATGATGATTCCTTTTATGAAAGAATCTTCAGTAATTCAGGGAATTAATCCCCAGCAGCAGGCTTGTCTTTACAAATATCCCTATGATATAGGAGCATCTTCTGGCCTTTCAAAAATTCCTGGTAAAGACTTAAATTATAATTTAATCAGTGATGTATCAAAAGCCTGGGAGTTGATTTCAACCCTTTATGCAAATCTAAAAAATCAAAATACAGTACAGAGCATAAACAAAGACGGCTACAAATTTACAACCCAATTCACACCGCTGACAGGAACCGTTTTTACAATCGCAATAAAATTCGGCCTGATAATCGGAGCAGCCCTTTCTACAAATGTTCTTGATTCTTTTAAGAACACATATACTTATGATAAAGAATACATAACAGATGTAGTTTTAGGATGTTCAGCCGTAATAGATGAATCAGCAGCCCGAGAAATAGTAAAAGGCTCTTTTATAGCAATTATTGCACCAAGTTTTACACCAGAAGCCAAAGAAATTCTGGAAGAAAGTAAAAAAATCAAATTAATTCCAACTTCAAAAGTAAATCTTACAGATAAGTCTGGAATATTAATTAACGGTGGACTTTTAGTTCAAACAACAGACAAAACACTTTTTGAATGCTGGCATGTAAGAACTAATAATCGCCCAACCCAGCAGATTACAGACGAAATGGCCTTTGGAATGTTACTTGCTTTAGAGGCACATTCTTATTCGGCCCTCTTAATTAAGAAAAATCACATAGTAGGAATTGCACAATCCTGTACATCTTGCGAAAAAGCAATTTCTCAAGCACTGGCACAAGCTAGAATAACAGCAGAAACATATAAAGAAGAGGAAGAAGAAAAGTATGAATCAATAGCAGATATTTTAGTCTGCGGTTCACCAATAACTTTTACCGATTCTGTTCGAGATTTAATTGATTCTGGACTTTACGGAATCATACAGACAGGCGGCACAAGTACAGACGAGGAGTTTATTAAATACTGTGACGAAAGAGGACTTGTTATGGTCTTCACAAATATGACCCATTACAACTACTAATTTTTCATCACAAAACTCGAGGACATTATGATTTATTATTTGGGACAATTTTTGCAACAATTCTGGGGACCAGCAAGACTTTTATCTTCTTACGCCGTTCTCATTACTTTTGCTCTTTATCTGGGATTTTTTCTTTCACTTAAAATAATCCCATTGTTTTATAACAAATTACCACATGATCGTGGCCGTGAATTTACAATCAAAGAAAATGCAGAAGCCGCTAAAGGAAAACCAACAGGAAGCGGTTCAGTTTTTATTACAATCTTTGTTTTGATTTGTTTTTTGTGCGTTCCAATGAGCTGGGCCAGAGCCGGAATTATCATCCTTACCTGGCTTACAATGTTAACCGGATTTTTAGACGACAGAAGTGTAAAGAGCTGGGGTGAATACAGAAAGGCTCTTTTGGATTTAATAATCAGTATAGCAACATCAATCTTACTCTATTATGGACTTAAAAAGTTTTCAGCAGATGGAATAGTTTATTTCTGGCTCCCATTTGTTTCAAAACTTGTAGCGGTAAATCCTGTGGTTTACATTATTATTTCTACCATTTTGCTTTGGGCTTCAATTAATACAACAAACTGTACAGATGGTGTTGATGGTCTTTCTTCATCCTTAGTTTTGATTGGGCTTTTAACTCTTGGAATTGTCTTTTATTTTATTCTTGGTCATAAAGATATTGCTGCCTATTTATTAGTTCCACATTTTTCAGCCGGTGCAAACTGGGGAACTATGGCCTTTGCAATGGCAGGCGTTGTAATGGGTTATTTATGGCATAACGCTTTCCCAAGTGAATGTTTAATGGGCGATGCAGGAAGTCGTGCTTTAGGCTACTTTATCGGCGTTTGTGTAATGGTAAGCGGAAACCCATTTATCATTTTTGCAACAAGTTCAATCATCTTTGTAAACGGTGGAATGGGTTTATTAAAAGTATTTTTAATGCGCTTCTTCAAAATCAAAATTTTCGAAAATATAAGATTCCCTCTCCACGACCACATGAGAAAAAATCACGGCTGGTCCCCAACTCAGGTACTTTTAAAATTTATGATTATGCAGATTTTAATTACCTGCGCAATCCTCGGATTATTCTTCAAAGTAAGATAAACACAATCGGATTTGCTCGCATCTAACGATGCTCCCTTCTTGTAGCTGTGGAGTCCGTTAGGACGGAACAAATCCGTTTGTTTATATTTTAAACACAATCGGATTTGCTCGCATCTAACGATACTCCCCTTCTTTCAGTTGTGGAGTCCGTTAGGACGAAACAAATCCGTTTGTTTATATTGTTTACTTATTTTTCAAGAGCATCGCTGCTATGTTCATGCTTTTGATGCTTTTCCAACTTCTTTTCTTTTAAAGATTTCTTTGGTTTATTTGTCTTATTTTTATCACCCATTTTTGTTCTCCTTGTTTAGGCAGCTGTGATTGCAATCTTTCTTGGAGCTGAAAGTTCTTTACGTGGCATTGTGACATGTAAAACACCGTCTACTACTTTTGCGCTGATTTTATCAGCTTCTACATCTTCTGGAAGACTAAAACTTCTTGAAAACTTTGAGAAACTGCGTTCTTTAATCAAATATTTTGGAGCATCTTTTGCCTGAGCTTTTTCTTCTTTCTTTTCCTCTTTTTCAGATTTAACTTCAGAAGAAATTGTCAAAACATTGTTGTTAAACTCGATGTTAATATCTTTGTCTGTTTTTCCAGGAAGGTCCATGTCCATAACATAGGCATCTTTATCCTCTTTTACATCAACCTTTGGGCAGGCAAATGCTTTCTTGTAATTGAAAGATGGCATTAAGAATCCGTCATCTCCAAATCCATCAAATAAATCATTAAAAAGTGATAATTCGTTCATAACGAACCTCCTTGTAATTTGAATATGTCGGAAGCTTTTTGGGTTTCCTTGTAACTTAGAACTTTGTAATTCTTGTTACACTTAATATATAGCAATTTCCGTGCCAAGTTCTAAAAGTGAATAAATTTAATAAATTTTTGCCTTTTTCAGGCTCTTTTCTCAAAAAAATCAGCCACTCCATCCTGATTTAAAAATAAAAAAGCCCATTTTTACACAGTGAAAAATCCTTCCACTTTCAAAATGGGCACTTTTGACTCAATCACCTGCCTGAAATAAGCTGATTTTGAGTTCTTTTTACTAAATTTCTATTTGAAGAACTCAACCAGGGTTTCTGCATCCTTAATTAAATTATCAACAATACAGTATTCATTTGGCTGGTGAGCCTGATCATCTAAGGAACTCCACACTACAGCATCAATTCCTTCCCTTCTTAATTCTGCACCAACTGTACCGCCGCCAATTCCAATAAATTTTGCATCAATATTGTGAACCTTTTTCAAGGCCTGAGCTAATTTCTGGGCTACAGGAGCACTTACAGGGCTTGCAGGACTTTCTGATTTTTGAGGGCAAGAATAATCAATCTTTACCTTGTGTTCATTTTCAACTGCTTTAATTATTGAATCTACTTCTTTTAAAACCGAAGCCAAAGAATAACAAGGCAAAATACGACAATCCATACAGAAGGTATCTTCTCCAGGAATAATATTTATACTGTCTACATTCTTTAAGCGCTGGGTTGGCTGGAAAGTAGAATAATTTGGCTCAAATAAATCATCTGTTTTATTAAATACTTTTTCCAAATTGTGAAGTCTTAAACTTAAATCACTGGCAGCAAGGCAGGCATTTGCTCCACTATCTGGACGACTTCCATGAGTCTGCTGGCCCTGAACATGAATCTTAAGCCAGAGGATATTTTTTTCTGCAATTTCAATTGTTTTTCCTTCTGGATCTCCACCGTCAGGAATTAAAATCAAATCTTCTTTATGAAATAAATCATAATTGTGAAGAAGATAATTTAATCCATATTCCGAACCATTTTCTTCATCGGCTACAAAAAGTAATTTTACGGTCAGATTAGGAACTATATTGTTTTTGATATAATAAAGCCCCGCAAGAGCAGCAGAACAAAGTCCCTGTTGATTATCTTCTACACCACGACCATACAATCTTCCGTCTTTTTCTACACATTCAAAAGGATTTGTATTCCAAAGTTTTAAATCTCCTGTAGGAACAACATCCATGTGAGCCATAACCCAAACTTTAGATTCTCCCTTTACATCGCCATTTTTTCCCGGGATTGTAACAACTAAACTTGGGCGCACACCAGAAGAAACTCTTTTATCTGGAGCTTCATAGCGTTCAATATTTGTAAAACCTTCAGATTTAAGCCACTTTTCCAAAGCCTGACATTTTTCTGATTCCCCATCACCGCCGCCTTCTGGAGCAATTGCCTTAATACTTGTAAGTAATTTTTCCAACCCGATGATTTTCTCTCTATTTTCTTTCATAAAGTCACTTACTGACTGCATATAAACACCGCCTATAAAAAAATGAAAGGCCTGATTAAGCCAATCATTTTTGAGTATTTTTTTTATTAAAAAAAAGGTGACTATTTTTAGCCACCTTTTGATTTACCTGATTTTTATTTGTAAACTTCCCAGGTTGTTTTTACCAAAGTATCTACATCAGAATATTTTGGTTCCCAGCCTATTAATTCCTTTGCAAGTTTTGAAGTTGTATAAAGGCTTGCTGGATCTCCTGGACGTCTAGGAGCATCTTGAGCAGGAATTTCTTTTCCGGTAATTCTACGGGCAGCATCAATCAATTCCTTTACGGTTGTTCCCTTTTCTGTACCAAGATTTAATTTGATACTCTTATCATTTTTTGCAATATATTCCAAAGACATTACATGGGCACGAGCCAAATCTGTAACATGAACATAATCACGAATACAAGTTCCATCGCGTGTATCATAATCGGTTCCAAAAACTTTAAGTTCCCTCTGACCAAGTGCTGCTTCCATTACACGTGGAAGAAGATTTTCCGGCTTCTGTTCAAGTCCACGAATCTGGCCATCAGGATCATAACCTGCAGCATTAAAATAACGGAGGGCCGCAAACTTAAGTCCTTTAAGCTGATCATACCAGTCCATAAATTCTTCAATCTTGAGTTTTGTAAAACCGTAGTAATTAATTGGCTTTTGTGGATGTTTTTCGTCCATTGGTAAATATTGTGGTTCTCCAAAAGTTGCAGCAGAGGAAGAAAAAATCATCTTCATACAATTATGTTTTACAGCCGCATTCATAATATTCAAAGTTCCAGTAATATTATTTACTGAATATTTTTCTGGTTTAAGCATTGATTCACCGGCAGCCTTAAAAGCAGCAAGGTGTACAAAAGCATCAAAGCCCTGGGCAAAAGCCGCATCCAAATCTTCTGGGATTAAAATATTTCCGTATATAAAATCATTTTCTGGGAAGAGATTTACCCGAAGTCCACTCGAAAGATTATCAAATACAGTAACTTTATGTCCTGCCTTCATCATTTCTTTTACAACATGGCTTCCAATATATCCGGCTCCACCAATTACTAAAACTTTCATTCTATTCCTCCTTAGAAAAATATATTTTTATTCTTCTACTTACTAAATTAAAAAATCTTACAGTCCGCTTTCTTCTAAAACAAAAATTGCAAGAGAAGTGTAAGGACATCCCGGATTATCAACAAATTCTTCTGCCAGCATAACCCAGAATCTTTCGTACAAGATATAAATATCTTCTCCAACTGCTAGTCCACTTTCAGCTTCTTTATTTACAGCCAGCTCAGCCTGGTCCAAAGTTTCAGAATCAACTCTTAAAATAAATATTTTCTTTTCTGAAAGTTCTGGAACTATTGCTTTTACCTCTTCACAAGATTTATCGTAGGCGGCATCAATCCAGACAGGAAGTTGATTTCCAAAACCCTTGTATTTCCAGTCAATGAAACGAGCACCAAAAATCTCTTCTTCCAGGACTTCTTCTACCGGTTCTTGCTCAGAAGTTTTTGTAGAAGTACAAGAAAGAAAAACTATTGAAAATAGAATTAGAAAGAATAGTGATATCTTTTTCATCACATAAAATATAGCACAATTATTTATAAAATTAAATTACTTATAAGTTTAAATCGTAACCAGAAGTCAGATTGATTGTTTATTAGTTAACTCAATTGCTAATAAATCCAAATTTTATTAATATTAGGAAAGTTTATTTTCCTGAGAAAATTTACAAGTAATAAAGGTTTAAATTGAATGGCTAAAATATCGCCATTCAATTTAACTTAGAGTTTCTTGCGAAACTCTTATATTGCGAATCAAATATCCTCGGTTGTTGATACAACCTGCGGTATTTGATTTTAAGGAATATTTTTTACAAAGGACTTAAAATGAAAAAATTACGATTTATACTTTTATCTTTATTGATTTCTGGACTTTTTATTTCTTGTGCAAGTAATTCAGAAATCCCAACATATTTAACTTCGTCACAGTTGATTCAAAAAGCACAAAGCGCATACGACAGAGCTGCTTACAAAGAAGCAATCAAATACTACCAGACAACAATTAATCGTTACGGAACTGATTTATCTATCTATGTTGAAGCAACTTATGAGATTGGTCACATCTATCTTAGAACTAAAAAATACGAAAAGGCCTACCCTTATTTTGCAGAATTAAAGGATATTTACAGCACAGCTACTTTTGGAAGTCTTCCAACTGCTTACGATAAACTGGCAGACATAGGTATTTCTCAGATTCCAGAAAAAAAATACGCCGCAATCATAAAAAATACCCAGGAAGAAAATGACTCTTCCAGCGAAACTTCTGCTGAATAATTAAATTCTAATCTGAAGGCAACAAAATAGTACGAATCTTCACCCCTTTTAATTTGGCCAGATTAGTAACATATTCTTTTGAATATTTACCACTTCCTCTAGGTCTTGGGTGAGGTTCTGCATCGCCTATTAAAATAACTTCCTTGTTAGCATCTGCTCTCCACTTATAGAACATGGTTGCAGAATACATTGCTTCATAAACCGCTTCTGGAATATCTCCACCTTCTTTTCCGTAGATTTTTACCGAAGCAAGATTTTTACTGATTGAAGAAAGATTATTTGTAAATCCAAATACTTTTACAGGAAGATCCATATACTTGTAGGTATCTCCATAATCCCTGTAAAGAAGCAAACCAACTCTGGCCTTAGGATTTTTACCCAAAAGTTCTTCCAAAAGCCCCTCTAATTCATTCTTTAGTTTTTCAATATCATTTTTCATAGAACCAGTGGCATCAATACAGAATACAAGATCAAGATTTTCAAGGCTGTCAAAAGTATCCATTACATTTCTAATATCATCAATGATTGAATCTGGTCCTTCTGAATAAATTAAATCTTTATCAATTTCTTTAAATTTTTCGCTGGCTACAGGATTGTAATTATCGGTAAGGATTGTAAGTTCTTCTTCCACAGGAGGAATTTCATCTTCAACAGGAACTTCTTCCAAAGGTGGCAGTTCTTTTTTAACTTCCGGCTTTTTTACAGGAGGCTTAGGTCTTCTTCTTACAACAAAATCAAACATAAAAGGACAATCAAAATAATCACCAGAATAATCGGCATAAGGTTTTTCAAAAGTTCTGATATTTATAAAAGTACCTTTTCCAATTTCTACCTGTCCGCTTCTTGACCATTCATAGCCATAAATTAAAACTGAAGGAATATAAATGTGAAAAGCCTGGCTTTTTCCACCAAAAAGGTCAGTTTCTTCTGTAGTGGAATCAACAAGACTGTACTTTGCCCCTTCCGAAACTAAAGGTTTACCGTCCAAATAACGAATTTCATCTCCGTTTATAGGATTATATTCTTTTGCTCTGTAGGCGTAGGAATCGTTTTTCCCCAGTGGATCTTTAGTTGTCTCGGTTAATAAAACTGAATTAATTTTATCAGTTTTTTTAATCCATAAATGATAGCCAGATCCGCCAAATTCATTTCCTTTTTCGGGAATTAATTTGATATCATTTGCAGTTACTCTAAGTTCCTTTTGCTTTTCTGTATAAACTGCTTTTTGACTTCCCTGCTCTTGGTTTTGAGCAAAAACTGTATTAACTTGTAAAATAATTAATAAAATAATAATAAACTTTCTTTGGGTATATTTACGCATATTTCAATTATCGGTGGAAAAAATGAATTTTTTGATTTATAATGTGGATAAAGATATTCAAAATAATTAAAGTTCAGCAAAGAATATGGCAGACACATTAGAATTCGAAAAGGTTGATATTAACAGTTTTTTTGATAAAGACGAAAAAGAAGATATCAACGATAAAGCAGCAATATTTACACCTCGTCAAAATGGCTTAATCAATGAGCTTATGCCTGTCATTGAAAAAAATGATAAGGAAAGGGCTGAAATTTTTTATAATCGTATTGCCGACCTTGAAGGAATGGCCCAGTCGATTGCAAAATTCCCTTCCCTTTTGGAACGTCATGAATTAACAGGTGGAACCAGAACTCCAAAAACTTTAATTGATTCTTTGATTAAACACCAGGTAGAAGGCGATAAGACTTTACAACTGCCATCAAAAGCAATTTTAGGAAAGGCACTTTTAGTTGCAAAGGCTCATACCTTATCTTCATTTTCAAAATATGCAAAACACCTGGGCACAGAATTTGAAGCTATCTCAAAAAAATTTGAAAACGAAACTATACTTTCTATGTTCTCTCTTTTGGTAGAAGATGTTTACATGAACCTTATTTGCGATCAAAGCCAGCCAATGGAATTCCGCAGACAATGGGCAATGTCACTTTTACTTTTGTGGGAACACTGGAATGATCAGACAATAGAAACTGTAGCACCTGTTCTTCAGGCAGTTTGGACTGCACGTAGAAGACTGGCCCCTGCTTTTGGAACAATGATGGGGACCTCAGAATTACTTATGATTTCTATGCAGATGGATGACCAGTGGATTTCATTTATCAAAAGAAAAATGGGAGACAACGGAGTTGCACAGGCAATGGAAGAGTTCCTTTTTGGAATTTCTTTTGAACAAATAGCCCTTTTAAGACGAAACCTCAAGGAACAGGGGATTTCGGCTATTGGACGTGATGAAGTTTCAAAATTCCTTGGCGAACACGTAAAAGCCGATGCGGGATTAGATTATAGAGACTTTTACACTATGTACACAATTCGAAGAGATAATGCACGCTCTAGAGCAAGATGGCACCAGGAAGGTCCTAAAAAAACTCTAGAAGACTACTTTATTCAGTTTGTTACAGAGCAAAACCAGGAGAAACAAAATAATGACACCTTCGCAAAATAATTCAACCTCAGAAAAAAAGAACAAAGTACCTTATCACTTTGGGGAAAAACTTAGAAAAGTTCGAGAAGAAAAGGGCTATACCTTAAAAGTTGTAGCTCAAAAAGCAGGAGTAAGTGAAAGTCTTGTTTCTCAGATTGAAAGAAACCACGTTAGCCCTGCAATCGACACTTTACTTTCCCTTGCAGATGTTCTTGATATAAATCTTGAATTCCTCTTTGAAGAATATAGAAAATCCAGACCAGTAAATATTATCAGATCTCATGAAAGACCAACTATTGACGAAGATGGAATTGTTTACGAAGAATTAGCAGCTCCACAGAATAATAGCGATAAAAATAATTCTATGGAAAGTTATATTCTTAAAATCCCTGTAGGAACTCATACTCACCACGGTTCTTACGGTCATATTGGACGAGAAATTGGTCTTATAATCAAAGGAAAAATCAAACTTACTTACGACAACACAGAATATATTCTTGAAGAAGGCGACAGTGTTTCTTTTTCGGCCGGAGTTCCTCACTTTTTGGAAAATGCCGGAGACAGCGACGTTGAAGCCCTGTGGATTGTAACTCCTTCTCAAAGATTTGCAACTAAACACCAATAAGTTTTATGCAAAGAAAAATACTATATTTTTTTTCTACATTATTTCTATTCGCTTTAATTTCCTGCCAGACAACAAACTGGTCGGAAATTGATTTTAGCCAGGATTACATTCCTCCAATTAAATTAAGGAATGCCACCGCCTACATAAGTAAAATTGATTTAAATTCCGTCTCTTTAGTTTTGGGCATAAACACCCAGGAATTTTACTCTGTTTCAGATTTTGCAGAAGAAAATGACCTTGATTATGCAATCAACTCTACACCCTACTATTACGACCAAAATAATCAATGCCAGCTTCTGGGCCTTAATAAATTTAATGACCAGATTTTATCTCAAGCCCAGGAAAAATATTCTGCCCTGGCCTTTTATTTTAACGAAGAAAATCAACTGAGGGCAAAAGTAATAAAAAACCAAAGCTCAGAAGAAATTGCAAAATACCCAACCCTTATTGGGGCTTATTTTACAATTTTACAGGATAATCAAATTCAGGAATTCAAAAAATATAAAAGATCCCGCACAGCCTGTGGTTTAAGTTCAGACGGCAGATTCCTTTACCTGCTTTGTGTAACTTCCAGCCTAAAAACAGATCTTTCCGGAATGACTTACCAAGAATGTGCCGCTTTATTACAGGAATTAAACTGCTCTGATGGTCTGGAATTTGACGGCGGTCATTCAAGTGCCATGTATTGTCCTGAGTTTGGATATATTTGTGCAAAATCAACAAAAAACATTCCCGCTTCTATAGGTTTTTACAGAAAGTCCCATTAATTTTTTGCAAATTTTCCCAAAATTATTGAATTTGTTATCTCAGTTTCGTATAATTATGTAATTTCAAAGGGCAATTCTTGTATATTTATACATTTTCATGGGGGCAAAGATGTCTACAGAAAAAGAAAAACTGGCAATTCTCAAGAAACTTGAAAAACTCGCCATACACAACGATCCAATCAATCCAGATTTATATGTTAAATATGATGTTAAAAGAGGTTTAAGAAACGCAAACGGCACTGGTGTTCTTGTAGGTCTTACAAGAATTGGTGATGTAGTTGGTTATGAAATTAAAAACGGACAGAAAATTGCAGTTCCAGGACGTCTGATTTACCGTGGCTATAATGTTGAAGATTTAATTCACGATGCAGAAAAAAATAAACAATTTGGTTTTGAACAGATTGCATATCTTCTGGTTTTTGGTGAACTTCCAAATCAGGACCAGTTAACAAAATTTTCAAATTATCTTGGTGAATGCCGTGTACTTCCTCCAAACTTTACCGAAGACATGATTATGAAAGCACCTTCAAACGATATTATGAACAAGATGGCCCGTGGTGTTCTTGCATCTTATTCTTATGATGACAATCCAGAAGACCGCTCTGTTGCAAATATTGTTCGCCAGTGTTTACAGTTAATTGCACGTTTTTCTACAATTGCAGCTTACGGTTATCAGGCAAAAAGAAGATATTATGATGATAAATCAATGTACGTTCACAATCCAAAGCCTGAACTTTCAACTGCCGAAAACTTCTTAAGACTTATAAGATCAGATAAGCAGTATACAAGACTTGAAGCAGAAACTTTGGATTTGGCTTTAATTCTTCACGCAGAACATGGTGGAGGTAACAACTCCTCACTTACAGTTCACGTAGTTTCTTCGGCAGATACAGATACTTACTCAGCCATTGCAGCGGCTATTGGTTCTTTAAAAGGACGTCGTCATGGTGGAGCAAATATCAAAGTAATCGAAATGATGGATGATATCAAAGAAAATGTAAAAGACTGGAGCAGCGAAAAAGAAGTCTCAGACTACATTAGAAAAATTGCTCAAAAAGAAGCTTTTGATAATTCAGGACTTGTTTATGGTATGGGTCATGCAGTTTATACAATCAGTGATCCTCGTGAAGTTTTACTTAAACAAAAAGCAAAAGAATTGGCAAAAGAAAAAGGATTTATGGATGAATTCAATCTTTACGATACAATCGAAAGAGTAACTCCAAAAATTATTCAGGAAGTTCATCATTCAGATAAACCAATTTGTGCAAATGTCGACTTATACTCTGGTTTTGTTTATTCTATGCTTGATATTCCACGTGAACTCTTTACTCCAATCTTTGCAATTTCCAGAATTGCCGGTTGGTCTGCTCACCGTATAGAGGAAATAATTTCTGGCGGAAGAATCTACCGTCCAGCTTACAAGAACGTTTCTGCCGAAAGAAAATTTATTCCTCTTACAGAAAGAAAATAAGTGATTCCAGCTTATTTTACCCTTGCTGATTTTCAAGTAAGAAAGTAACTTTTATTTACAGGAGTCATCAATGAGTAAAGAAAGAATTGATAAACTATTATCTCACGAAGGTTTTGGTTCAAGAAAAGATATAAAAAAATTACTCAGATCTTGTCAGGTTCTTGTAAATGGAAAACAGATTTTTGATCCAGGATTTGGAATAGACAGCCAAAATGATCAGATAAGTGTCGATGGCGAAGAAATCAATCTTCACGGCCACATTTATCTGATGATGAATAAAATCATGCACACAATCTCATCAAATAAAGACGGGGAACATCAAACTGTCTTTGATTTACTTGATGAGGACATGAAAACTCCATATCTGCAGGATAAACTTCATCTTGTTGGCCGACTTGATATGGACACCGAAGGCCTGCTTTTATTTACCACCGACGGGGAATTAACTCATCGTTTAATTTCGCCAAAAAATCATGTTGATAAAACTTATTTCTGCCTCTTGGAAAAAAGTGAAAATCCCCAGAGTCAGGAAGAAATCAAAAAGAAATTTCTTGAAGGAATTACCGTGGGCCCGGAAGATAACGAAGAAGGCTTTACCTGCCAGAGTGCCAGAGTAAGATTTCCAGATTTGGAAGAAGCAAAGATTTACCTGGGAAAAAGTTCTATTGAAGAAGTTATGCCTCTTGAGCAAATTAAGGCCCAGAATCTTGCAATTTTAACTATTCAGGAAGGAAAATATCATCAGGTAAAAAGAATGTTCCAGGCGGTTGGAAATAAAGTAATATTTTTAAAGCGTATTAAAATTGGTAATCTGCCCTTAGATTTAGAACTTGAGGCCGGAGAATACAAATATCTGGAAGACGAGGATTTGGATAAAATCTTTGAATAGAATTTTAGTGCAGATTTACACATCTTGTTCAAATGTATATCTTCAGTTAAAATAATATATCTTATTTTCAGGACTATTTATGATAGCAAAAAGACAAGACTACATAAGTTGGGACGAATATTTTATGGGAATCGCAGCACTTTCTGCGCTTCGTTCAAAAGATCCAAACTCTCAGGTTGGAGCCTGCATTGTTAGTCAGGAAAATAAAATCCTTTCTATGGGCTACAACGGTTTTCCACTTGGCTGCTCAGATGAAAAATTTCCCTGGGCCCGCGAAGGTGATCAAATCGATACAAAATACCCTTACGTTGTACACAGTGAATTAAATGCAATCTTAAATTACCGGGGCGGTTCGCTTCAAGGCACAAAACTTTACGTAACACTTTTTCCCTGCAATGAATGTGCAAAAGCAATAATTCAAGCTGGAATAAAAACAGTAATTTACGATTCCGACAAATATGACGGAACCCCAATGAATATTGTTTCAAAAGAATTACTTAAAACCGCTGGTGTTGAAGTTATAAAATACAAAAGAACAGGAAGAGAAATCAAATTAGAGGTTTAATATGACAGATATAGAAATCGCTCAGAAAAACAAGATGATTCCAATTACTCAGGTTGCTGAAAAAATTGGTATCAAAGAAGGTGACCTGGAACTTTACGGTCCTTATAAAGCTAAAATCACTTTTGAAGAACTTAAAACTTTACAGGATAAAGCAAGTAAAAATCCAGGAAAATTGATTCTTGTTACAGCTGTTACACCAACTCCAGCCGGAGAAGGAAAATCTACAGTTTCTATTGGACTTGCAGACGGCTTAAATAAAATTGGAAAAAAGACAGTTGTTGCCTTACGTGAACCAAGTCTTGGACCTTGTTTTGGAGTAAAAGGTGGAGCCTGCGGCGGTGGATATGCACAGATTGTTCCTATGGAAGATATAAATCTGCACTTTACAGGTGATATTCACGCCATCAGCATTGCAAATAATCTTATTGCAGCCTTAATTGATAATCATATTCAGCAGGGAAATGAATTAAACCTTGACCCAAGAACAATTACCTGGAAACGCTGTTTAGATTTAAACGACAGAGCCCTCCGCAACATAATTATTGGACTTGGAGGAAGAATTCAGGGCGTACCTAGAGAAGACCACTTTACAATCGCCGTTGCCTCAGAAATTATGGCAATTGTATGTCTTTCAAAAACAATCACAGAATTAAAAGAAAGAATTAACCGCATTGTAATTGGTCAGAACTACAAGAAAGAAAATATTACCTTTGGACAGCTTAAATGTACTGGTGCAGTTGCAGCCCTCTTAAAAGACGTAATCAAACCAAATCTTGTTCAAACTTTGGAAAAAAATCCAGCCTTTGTTCACGGTGGTCCTTTTGCTAACATTGCCCACGGTTGTAACTCTGTAAATGCTACCCTTTGCGCTCTTGCCAGTGGGGATTACGTTGTAACAGAAGCAGGATTTGCAGCAGATTTAGGTGCCGAAAAATTCCTAGATATAAAATGCCGCTCTGCAGGTTTAAAACCTAATGCAGTAGTTATTGTTGCAACAATCAGAGCCTTAAAAATGCACGGTGGTCTTGCTAAAACAGAACTTTCAAGCGAAAACTGCCAGGCCCTGGAAAAAGGCTTCGAAAATCTTAAAACTCACATAGAAAATATTGCAAAATTTGGACTTCCAGCAGTTGTTGCTATCAACAAATTTATTACAGATAGCGACAAAGAAATTGAACTTTTAAAAAATCTTTGCGAAAAATTGGGAACAAAGGCAGTTCTTTCTGAAGGCTGGGAAAAAGGCGGAGAAGGTACAGCAGAACTTGCCCGCACAGTAGCAGAAATTGCAGACAGTGGAAAAGCTGATTATCATCCACTTTATTCTTTGGATTTACCACTTGCAGAAAAAATTAAAACTATTGCCAAAGAAATCTACCGAGCCGGGGACCTTGAATTTGACTCAGCAGCCCTTAAAAAACTCAAGGCTTTTGAAGATGCCGGATATGGCAAATTACCAGTTTGTATTGCCAAAACCCAGAATTCAATCAGTCATGATCCAAAATTAATTGGCGCTCCAAGTGGCTTTACCTTCCCTGTAAGAGACGTTCAGTTATATGCGGGAGCAGGATTTGTTGTTGCCCTTGCCGGAGATATTATGACAATGCCTGGACTTCCAAAAGCACCAGCAGCATTAAACATTGATGTTGATGATAATGGAATTATTTCCGGTCTTTTCTAATTTTACGAGATTTTTTATAGTTTTTTTGCTATATTAAATAAATCTGATCCTGTAGCTCAGCTGGATAGAGCATTCGCCTCCTAAGCGAAAGGTCGTGCGTTCGACTCGCATTAGGATCAAAAAAAAATCGGGGCTTTTAATAAAGTCCCGATTTTTTTATTTTAAACTTAAATCCTTTTATTTATTTTTTAATTCCAGGATTTCGTTGGAAAGTTCAATTGTTTTACGATTTTGATTTGTTACTCTCTGAGCCAAAAGTTTAGAAAGGAATATTCCATAGTGTGGATTTTTTCTAATAAGATTCAAGAAAGAAACTTTAGGAATACGAATCAACTGTCCCTGCCCAGCAGACATAATTGTAGCTGAACGACGGTCATTCAAAAGAAAGGCCATTTCGCCAATAAATATATCTTTTGGAGTAAGAACAGAAAGTAATTTTCCATCCACATAAACTCCATATCGGCCCGACACAATAAAGAATAAATCATTTGAAGGTTCATTCTGACGGCAAACAATCTGATGTTTTGTATATTGAACAGTTGCAAAGGTAGACATAATCAAAGGAACATTATTAGAAACGTTCATAAGATTTTGTATTTCAAAAGAAACTTGATTACCCTTATCATTGTAAGTTAATCCTGTAACAAGATTTTTGGACATAAAGATTCCACGTCCATGAGTTTCCATTGTAAAGTCATCATTTTGAACTCTTGAACGCCAATCAAAACCATCACCTTCATCTGTAATTGTAAAAGTAGATTTTTCCTTTCCAATAACATATTCAATGTGGATTTTTTTAGCACCAATCACAGGGTCTTTTGATTTTTCCTTAATTAAATCAAGAATATTTCCACCCTTTTCCAACCACTTACTTTTTTCTTCATAAGAAATATTACAGTTACCGTGTTCAAGGGCGTTTGTAAGCATTTCCATAAAAGTAGTTTGAAGGGCATAACGACCATCTTCATCAATTCGGTTTGTACAATATAAATAATTCACCAGGAAACTTGCATACATTCGGATATCAAAAGGATCATTTCCACAAATAAATTTTCCTTTTTCAACACCGTTTATAGATTCCTGCATTCCTCGATTAAAAAGGAACTGCTGATTATTCCAAAGAATCTTAAGAAGTCTTTCAAAATTTTCTTTAAAAGCTTCAATTACCTGAATTGCAAGGATATTAGGATTTTTCTTAGATTCAAATTCCTGTACAGTTTTTTTATCTTTAACAATTGCAATAATTCCACCGTTATGAAGCCAAGGGTCAGAATCGATTGCGTTTAAAATCCTAAAAGAATCAATAGTGCTACT
The DNA here is from genome assembly GCA_024682655.1 of Treponema sp. GTDB lineage: Bacteria > Spirochaetota > Spirochaetia > Treponematales > Treponemataceae > Treponema_D. The sequence goes on along the minus strand of JAIKYZ010000027.1, from coordinate 56,610 downwards.
GGTAAAATCAAGGATTTTAATTTCTGGAATTTCATAATCAATAAAGCTTAAAGCTTCTTCTGTATCAGGACAAAAAATAGGATCAAAGTATAAGGCAAATTTATTACAGACACTTTTTACAATATCAATTACACCAACATTTGTAGATGCAATCAGAATTTTTTTCATTTATTTCTCCATCTTTATTAAATTATTATTACCATTTTTGATTAATCAAAAATATAATACTTACCTTTACGAGCAAAACCTGCAAATCCATCTGCCTTTGAATTGATTTTACAGGCACTTTTATTGTAATGGCATAAATACATTTTTTTCTTTACCTCGTCCGGAAGAGTTTTTAACTGTTGATAAGTAGCATGAACTCCTTCGCTAAAACCAGATACATCGCAGTCATGGAAAATACATTCAATATTGTAATGATTTAAAATCCAATCAAGCTGATCTGGCTTAAATTGAGTATCGCCAGGGAATAAAATTCTATCATCAATAATCATACCAACAGAAAACTGTGAATTTTCAAAGGAATTAGGCATTGTAGTAACATGAAAACTTCTGAAAAGTTTAATATTTATAGAACCAATATTTGCTTCCCACATAGGCCAGGGAGTTCCAGGAATTTCAGCAGGCTTAATCTGATTAAAATAATCATCAAAAGTCATTTTTCCGTCTTCACTATACTGACAACCACCCCTTAAAGTTTGTTCCCACAAAAGTTCTTTAAATTCGTCGGTTATAATTATATTTATTTTAGATTTTTTAACATATCTGCCGTTTAAGATTAATTCTTCTACTCCACCAATATGGTCTGCATGTGGATGAGTTAAAATAACGTTTTCTATTTCAGATATACTTGTGTGATAAGCAACTTCTAATATAAAAGGTAATAAAGTTCCACAGTCAATCAAGATGTGATCCTTTCCCTTTACAATTATTAGATTATTTTGAAAGAATTCCTTGGAAAAAGCTGATCCTGTCCCCACAAAAAACAAAGAAAGCCTTCCATCATTGGTAAATTCTACCTTGTCGCTAAAATCTTTGATTTCCATATTTTAAATATAACATAAAAAGTAAAATTATGCATTAAAGGAAATTATTGAATGTAAATTATATATTTCACTAACCCCTTTTACTAAAATTCCCCCCATACCCATTTCAAGAGGCAGAGAAATATCCATATCATAACGGTCACCAATAGCAAGACAATTCTGGGCTTCTAATTCAAGTATCTGGCAGGCTTTCATAAAAGGTTCCAGGGCAGGTTTTGATTTAAAACAGCTATCTAATCCCACAATTTCCGGGAAAAATTCACTTATTCCCAGGGCCTCCAGAGTTTTTCTGGCAGGTAAAACAGGATTATTTGTAACACAAATCAATTTATATTCTTTTTGCAAGATTTTAAGTTCTTCAAATAATTTTTGGTCCCGGCTCAAAAAATTGGCAGGCTCTAAAAGTGATTTTCTCCACTCTACACTCTTTTCAATTGGAATTCCAAAGGCAAGTAAGGTATTTCCAAGACTTACTTTTTTTCCCTCATGTTCCTGGGCAAAGAGTTTTCTATAATCAGCGACCTTTTTTCTAGCTTCTTCGGCAGTAATTCCAATCTCTTTTGCATACTGTCTAACCTGACAATCAACCTGTTCAAAAGCATAAGCAGAATTGGTGTAGAGAGTTGAATCAATATCAAAAATAATTGCTTTTAGATTTTGAGGAATTTTATAAACTGTCATAATTTAGTCCTTAAGCAAATTTTTCTCAGTCTGGGCTTTGTAACTTCTTTCTACTTTTGAAATAACCTGGGCAGCCTGACCTAAAGACTGATATTTTCCAAGACCCATCCAGGCTATACAGGCGTCCCCCAAAAGTTCAGAATCCGGACAATCGCAAACTTCCAGTTCCATCTCAAGAAATGTAGCCTTTTTCTGCATCCAGAAGGAATTTTTAGTCTGACCTCCGGTAACTTTCATTTTCAGAGGGAATTCAAAATCATTTTCTTTTGAAAGCTCCTGTAAAAGTTTAAGACCTTCTTTAAGTTTACCTAATCTTTCGTTTTCCCTTAATTTACTGCTATTTGGAATTAAAACAGAGCAATTCCACAAATCAGGAATAAGGGAAGGCAGAGTTCTAAGGCCATCCCGGTGAATTTCTTTATTTACACAAAGATTAATTCCTTCTGAAGAACCAGACCTGTCACAGATTTTTCCTGGACTTAAAGTATTTGTACCAATTAAAGCGACAATAAAATCAGGCCCGCCGGCAAATACTGGAAGGCCCTTAAAATATCCAGACAAAGAAGCAGTATTTACAAAGGCAGGGAATTTTTCGGCCGCTAAGCCCAGAGAATCTAAAAGAGCCGAATCCCAATAGGCAGCTTGATAACGTTTTTCCGGTAAAATTGTAAGGGCCTGGCCGGTTAATTTGTAAATTAAATATTCAGGCCCCGAAAAAATATAAGACGATTTATCAAAGGAATTTTTGTAAACTTCCTTAAATAATAATATTCTTGGAAGAAATAAAGAATGGATATTTTTTTCTTTTAACTGCAGGTTGATTTTTTCTAATTCCAGGCGGGCTTTTTCTTTGAGCTCAAGAGGAATATTACTGCCATTCCATAAAAGAGTTTTTCCCCGGCAATCGACAATTGTAGGACCGTTTCCAGAAATGCAAATTGCCTTAATCTGAATATCCCGCTTTTTTGAAAATTTTTTAGCCTTTTGGAAAGCTAAGTCAAAAGCCGATAACCAATATTTTGAAACATCAAGGGAAAGGGGAGCAAAATACTTTTTTCTAAAAATAAAAACGACCTCACCATCAGCAGAAACTAATCCTGCCTTTAGTGAAGTCGTTCCAATATCAAGGACAAAGACACTTTCAGTCATCAGACCTATTTATCTTCCTTTTTTTCATTTTCGTCTGTACTTGCAGCAACTTTTGATTGTCCTGCTGGACTCTGTTTTACTACCTTTTCGATAATATTACGGTTATCAAGAAGTTCGCTTAAAGACTGATTATAATGAATTCTTGTAATTACATTTGCAAAAAGACCACTTACATCTGTTGAAATGTACCATTCTCTGTTTAAAAGTTCTTCGTGGTAAACTGCATTTGTACCGATGATTCTGTAGAAAAGTCCTTTTTCATAAGCTTCATCAAAGTTTTTAATTGCATCACCTGTAAAGAATGGAAGAGAAATTGCACAAATAACTTTTGTAGCGCCCTGTTCTTTTAAGAAAGACATAGCTTTAAGTAAAGTTCCACCTGTACCCAGCATATCATCAGCCAGGAATGCAACCTTACCCTTTACATCTCCTAAAAGTTTTACAGATTTAATATTTGTAGAGTGAGCATCCTGAGTTACGATAGAATAATCACGCTCTTTGTAAATCATAGCAAGTGGGAGTTTTAAACCAGAAGCATAGAATTTATTACGGTCAATGGCACCTGTATCAGGAGAAACAATAACCATATCTTCTGTCTGCCCAGTTAAATCTACGATTTTGCCCAATTCACGGATAATCTGATAACTTGCATGAAGATTATCAAGATTTAATCTTGAGAATGCATTAGGAATTTCACGGGAATGTAAATCGAGTGTAATAATACGAGAAACGCTCTGCATTTCATAAATGTGACCTAAAAGACTAGCTGTAAGTCCTTCGCGGCCCTTTCTTTTGTGCTGGCGAGCATATGGATAGGCTGGAACTACAAGTGTAATATTTCCTGCACCTGCCATACGAACAGCATCAATAGTAACCAGTAATGACATAACATGATCGTTTACAGTCATTCTGATTTTGTTTGCACCACCGTTCAATTCAAGAACTTCGTGGTTTTCTACATCCTGGAAAATAAATACATCTTTTCCACGGACAGTGTCTAAAAGTTCGGTCTTAACCTCACCATTAGCAAAATAAGTAAACCGTGCATTAACTTTGAATACAGGCGGTCTGTACTTATTAGTAGCACCTCTTATACAAACATCACTAGTCTGCAAATCGTTCTGCAGATTAATCTTTTGTACAAGCTCTTCTTTAGTCAGCTCATAACGCTTTGACACAACATCGTTCTTCAAAGTGAAGCGGTGTTTGTACATGTGTTTAAGGTGCGTTATGACTTCATTGGCGAAAGCTTCGCCACCAGGACAGGCAACAATCGCAAGACTTGTTGGCTCGGTATAAGGCATAATAAGACCTCTTTTATAATTGATTTATGACTTGAATATACCACATATAGTGTTTTAATACAATATTTACCAGCAGCCTACAATATACCTAGATTTTTGGGGCAAATAATTTTTTCTGATGATGCTTTGCCTTTACCTCGTATAAATTCCTATCTGCCTTGTTCTGCATATCTTCAAAACTGATAAATTTATCTGAATCAAGAGAATAATAACCACAACTACATAAAAGACTGTAAGGTAGCTGACTGTTTTTATTATAAATTTTTAATTCCTCGTCCACCTTTTTAATCATCTTTTCAACGTTGATTTTTTTGTCTTCACTTATAATTATGCAGAATTCATCTCCACCAGTTCTAATACAGGCATAATCTGCAAAAACCTTTTTAATTGCTGATGCTATCTGGATAATTGCACTATCCCCTGCTTCGTGGCCATATTTATCGTTAATAATTTTTAGATTATCTATATCGGCACAGAGCATATAAAGATGCTTTTTTTCATATTTCAATTCGTCTAAAATATCTTTGCAAACTTTATCCATTCCACGACGATTATAAAGCCCGGTCATATAATCTATTTTGTTTATAATTTCCAGTTCTCTTTTTACATAAAAACTCTGAATTTCATTTGCGGCCTGTAAAGAATAAAGAAAGAAATAATCCCCATCTACTTCAAGTTTTAGTTTTACAGGTTCAAAGGCCATATAGCCCAAAAAATAGGTCTTGTAATACAAAGGAGAAAAAGTCATTACAACAGGCTCAGGACCATTTAAGAAATCATAAGACAACAATTGCGAAGCTTCAAAATCCTTACGGCATACCTTACTGTTTTCATCCAAATATACTTCAAAAAGATTTTTAGCTATTCCATAATTATTCTGGTCATTATTACTAAAGAAAAACTTACTGCTATTTTCCAAATCTGCATTTAGACAGAAAGTAAATCTCTTAAAACCAAAAGATTCGGCACCTGACAGAAGATGATAATAAATTTCATCAGAAGTATTGGAATCTGAAATATAAATATTTGTCTTTACCAGTCTCTTATTAAAATCCAGGGTGAAATTCTTTTCGTTATAACGGCTGTCTATAAAATTATGCTCTTCCTTTTGTAAGTGCATACAACCACAAGATTCCTGAATAATTAATTCTGATTGAATTGTAATATCTCCAATATCCTTATTACCCTTTATCAGTTCTTCCATCATTTCATAAGTTCTAGCACCTGTACTTTCAAAATCTGAAGAAACGGTTGTAATAGTAGGATGATAGGCAAAAGCATCATTAATTCCATCAAAACCGGTAATAATAATATCCTGAGGAATTTTAAATCCCCGGTTTTTAAGATAATCAGAAATTAAGACTGCCATTGTATCATTGGCACAAACAATTGCTTCCGGAACATCAAATTCAAGCATTTTTTCAACACATTCAACAGAATGTTTCCAGAAATGACCATAATCAATTCTTTCTTCCTGAATTGGAATATTATTTTCTGTAAGGATTTTTTTATAGGCAGCTAGGCGTTCAATTGTTTCTTTGTTATCAGGATATCCACCAATAAAATTGATTCTCTTGCAATTATGCACCTTTACAAGATGGTCAACTACCAGCTCCATTGCATGAGTGTTTTCCAAATAAACATTATGTTTAAGTTTTGTACGTACGTCATTTATGTTTATACAGGGAATTTTATGTAAATCACATTTATCAGAGATTTCTTGAATTGATTTTCTTCGATAAATAGAGTCTCCTAAAAGAATAACTCCATCAACCAAATCATAATTGATAAGATTAAAGATTTCTGATTCTCCACGGACAAGATTTTTTGTTATCTCAATTCCTTTTGGAAAATCTCCTTTAAGCATAAGAGAATTAAAAATTAAAAGATTTACATCATTTTTCTGACATTTACGAAGAATTCCATTAATAATTCTATAATCCCATTCCCAGTTATAACCAGAAACACAAACTGCAAAGGTTAACCTTTTTTCTCCCGGCTTCTTCATATAGTAATTTTACATTAGAAATAAGTGCTTTGTAAATGACAGGCAAATAAAAAGGCGTTTATAAATCTCGTAATAACGATTTTTATAAACGCCTTATTCTATATCAAAAAGAATAAATTACTTATTAAGTAACTTTGAAAGACCTTCAGCAGTGAATCCAAGGTATTCAGCAACTTTTTTAGCTGGACCAGAAGCACCAAAGCGGTCAATACAGAAGCAGTTTTCTTTATCTGTAAACTGTAACCATTCCATAGAAATACCAGCTTCAGTACAAACAACGCGTTTTGGATTTCCCATAATCTTATTCTGTTCAGCCTTAGAAAGTTCAGAGAATTTCTTTAAATCTGGAACAGAAACTACACGAATTGCTTTTCCACTTACAAGTTTAACAGCGTCCAAAGCCATATTTACTTCAGAACCAGAAGCTAAGATTGTAATATCAGGATTAGCAGAACCTTCTGCTACAACATAAGCACCTTTTTCTGCCATGTTCTTTTTCCAGTCTTTATCTGCTTTTTCGTAAACAGCAAGTGCCTGACGAGTAAATGCCATACAAACTGGGTGATCTTTAGAAGCATAAGCAATTTTCCAGGCTTCCATAGATTCTTCTGGGTCACCAGGACGAATTGCCTGAACTCCAGGAATTGCACGCAAAGAAGTCATAGTTTCAATTGGCTGATGTGTAGGTCCGTCTTCACCAACGTAGATTGAATCATGAGTGAATACATAAATTACAGGCTGTTTCATCAAAGAAACAACTCTTAAAGAACCTCTTAAGTAGTCAGCAAATACTAAGAAGGTAGCACAGAATGGACGGAGACCACCGTGTAAAGAAATACCAGCAGCAACAGCAGACATTGCAAATTCACGGATACCGTATTCAATTGTACGACCCTTGCGGTTAGCTGGGCTGAAAGTACCATTATCTGTATCTTTGAAAGCAGTCTTATTTGGTCCCATAAGGTCAGCAGAACCACCAACCAAGTTACCATAACGAGCTGCAATTACATTTAAGGCTTTTCCAGAAGCATCACGAGTAGCACAAGCATCGCCTACTTTATATTCAACATCTTTTACATCTGCGTTTGTTACGCCGTCAGCATGATATGCATCCCATTCTTTTTTAAGTTCAGGATTTTCTTTAGCCCAAGCGTCAAATTCAGCATTCCAGTCAGCTTCAGCTTTAGCAAAAGATGCTTTTTTATCTTCAAAATATTTATAAGCTTCAGGAAGAACATAAAAATCTTTATCTGTTGGAAGACCAAGTTTTTTCTTTGCTTCAATAATTCCTTCTGCTCCGAGTGGTGCCCCGTGAACATCAGCTTTACCTTCTTTTGGAGCACCCTTACCGATAATTGATTTAAGCATAATCAAAGAAGGCTGATCTTTATTAGCTTTTGCTTTATTTACAAGTTCAAGAGTTCCTTCTACATCATACATGTCACCGCGCAAAACCTGCCAGCCATAAGCTTCGTAGCGTTTTGCAATATCATCAGTGAAAGTAATATCTGTACAACCATCAATTGAGATTTTATTTTCATCGTAGAATACGATTAATTTTCCAAGTTTTAAGTTTCCGGCCAAAGAAGAAGCTTCAGAAGCAACACCTTCCTGTAAACAACCTTCACCAACTAATGAATAGGTATAGTGATCTACGATTGTGTGTTTAGCTGTATTGAATTTTGCAGCAAGCATAGATTCTGCCATTGCCATACCAACAGCCATTGAAACACCCTGACCAAGAGGACCAGCAGTACATTCAACACCGTCTGTTTCACCATATTCTGGGTGACCTGGACATTTTGAACCTACCTGACGGAAGTCCTTAATATCGTCCATAGAAACTTTATATCCAGCCAAGTGAAGGATTGAATAAAGTAACATAGATCCATGACCTGCAGAAAGAATAAAACGGTCTCTATCAGCCCATTTTGAATTAGCAGGATTGTGTTTCATTATTTCACCATAAAGAAGAGCAGCTGCTTCTGCTGCACCAAGTGGAAGGCCTGGGTGACCTGAATTTGCCTTCTGAATAGCGTCCATTGACAAGCTGCGAATTGAAAGTGCAACTGCCTCAACACCTTTTTTGTCCATAATTAATACCTCGTAAATCTATTAATAAAAATATAACTTTAGTCTAATTCTTTTATCAAAGCCGAAAGAACTTGTTCTGAAGCCTTATCTTCAAGAGCTTTTCTAAATCGTAAACTTCTAAAAAGTCCAGCTAATGTAGATAAAATTTTTAAATGTACCTGTGAATTATAGGTAAGAAGAATAAACATTGTTGTTACTGGGCGTTCATCAGGAGCCTGCATTTCCATAGGCTTTTTCAGATAAACTACAACAATTTTCTGATCTTTTTCACTCTTCATAATTGGTGCACGAGCATGTGGTAAAGCAATTCCGTTACCAACTGCTGTACTAAGAACATCTTCACGAGCACACAATGCATTATACACTTGCTCAGAAGTTATACCATCGGGTAATTTTATCATCTTTGATACTTTTTCATAGATTTCTTTGGGATTATCCCCTTCCATATCGGTAATAATTCCACCCTGATGAATCAACTGTGCAATATCTACATCATTTTCCATTTTTCCTCAATCTCCTAGAACTTTATTATATTATTAACTTTTAACTAATAATTTCAAAACCTTTACGCCTGTTCTTTTCTAATTCCATTGTTAGAATTCCCCTAATACCATCAAAGGTTTCTTCCATTCCTTCAAGGGATAAAGAAAGTTCTTCAAGTGGTATCTGGTCTTTTACAGGAAAATCGACTACTTCTTCCAATAGTCTTGCTGTATGAGAAAAAAGCTGAGAAAGTACAACCAGTTCCTGTTGAGGAAAATCAATTACCTTTATTCCTGAATTAGCAATATCGCACAAAAGTTTACTAACATCGGAAAATAAAGTAAGAATTCTCCGTCTTAAAGGCGCTATCTTATAATCTGAAAATTGACTATACGACTTTTTCAGTATATCATGACGCTTTTTCATATTCAATAAAACGAGTTCCCTTTCTTGACTGTTCATTTTAAGAACACTTGGAATCACTTTATCAAAAAGAAGTTCAAAACTTTCATCGTCTTTTTTATTATTTTTATCATTCGCAATATAATCCAAAAGGTAGGCATCAACAATTGTAGGAGTAAAAGTTACAGTCACATCTGCTAAAATCAACTCCTTATTGTAATCTTTATTCCACTGTCCAATATAAGGAACGTCCTGGCCACTTTTCCAGATTCTGGATTCAACTCCATAAGAAGAAAATGCAATCTTTTTTGTGTGTTTTAAAAATTCTTCGCAGGAACCGCAGTTTTTCATGATAAGACTTTCCTGGTTTTCCAAAAATAAAAGAGCCAGCTGTTCTTCTATTGAATTCATTGGACCATGCTTATCAAATCCCTGCAGTAAACCATCTTCAAAGGCAGAGTACCAGTTTTCTCTTTCTATTGAAGCCTTTGAAATAGACATTTTTTGAGATTCATTTTTTAAAACCGACATAGAAATTGAAGATGATTCCCAGTCGATAACCCTACATAAAATTCTATCTCCATAGGTAAAATTTTTACCGCCCTTAAGTTGACTTATTGGCCAGGCAGTTAAAGTAACCTGACTTGGAAGATTATACTGAACAGAGGATAAAGATACATTCTTATTAGCTCTGTCATTAAGAATATATGGAAGTACATAACCTTCGCCAAAAAGGGCAAAAACATCCATAGCAAGATTCATAGAAAAAGTTACGCCTGTAGGAATAACAGTAGATTCACCATTTCCACTGTAAACACCAAAAGAATCCGGATTAATTTCAGGATTTACAAAAGGCATTCCACGGTGGCCTATTAAAAAATAGCCTTTTTCTACTTCTTCTTTACTTGGTTTAAAACTAAAATATTTATTAGTAAAGGCGCCGGCTCTGGTAATGAACTGGTCGTTTATAAGAGGAAAAATAATATTTGAAGAACGAAGTAAATCTGTCGCCTGGGATAAAGTAATTTTTACCCCATAGCGTTTAAGATATTTGCAAAAATCATTTGCAGTAAAAACAGATTTTTCGTTTTTCAAAAAATAGGTAATTACTTGGCCTGAAGAATAATTATGCGACACGTATATCTATGATTGTTGCTCCGCAATCTTCAAGAATTTTCTTTACTGGTTCAAGTTCAATATCAAGAACTTTGATTGTAACTCTACGGTTTCCAGCACTTTCTGATTCACGAGTAACTACGGAAACAATGTTTCCTCCCAATTCTGCAATTTTGCTAAACAAGCCTGCAAGTGAACCTGGTTTATCTGCCATCTGGAAATTTGCACGAACACCCTTCATACGGGCACAGAACATATTTGTAAACATTTCGAACAAATCACTTTCGGTAACAATTCCAATTACAAGGTCATCTTTTACAACTGGTACACAACCAATATTGCTGTCTACCATAATTCTTGCAGCTTCTTCAATTACCTGATCTTCGGAAATTGTAATAACGTCTTTTGTCATACATTTTCCACAGGTTAATTTATCCAGCAAAGCTGAAATTTCATATTTATCCAAGGTTGTAGCATCAGAAGGCGAAACTTTAGAAATATCATTCTTTGTAATAATTCCAACTAATTTTTTCTGTTTATCAATAACAGGAAGCTTACTGAAATTATTTTTCTTTAAAATTTCTTTTGCCTTCACAATTGAAGTATCAACTTCTACACAAATCGGATTTCTAGTCATTACATCTTTAATAATCATAATTAGCCTCCTAAATAAGCTTGCTTAATCGCAGGATCTGAAATTAAATCTTGAGCAGGACCACTCTTTGTAATTTCTCCTGTTTCAAGTATATACCCTCGATTAGCAATTGACAAAGCTTTAAAAGCATTTTGTTCAACTAGAAGGATAGTTGTACCATCATTATTAATTTTTTGAATAATATTAAAGATTTCATCAACAAAAATAGGTGCAAGTCCCATTGAAGGTTCATCAAGTAATAAAAGTTCTGGCTGAGCCATTAAAGCACGCCCCATAGCCAGCATCTGTAACTCACCACCAGAAAGAGTACCGGCATTCTGTTTAATTCTTTCTTTCATTCTTGGGAAGTATTCAAAAACCCTTTCCATATCAGATTGAATGCCCTTTTTATCCTTACGGAGAAAAGCACCTAATTCAAGATTTTCTTTTACAGATAAATTCTGGAAAATACGTCTTCCCTCTGGAACTTGAATTAAATGATGAGTAACAATTTTATCGGCAGCAAGATTTGTAATATCCTGACCGTTAAAAGTAATTTTACCCTCTGCTTTTTTAATGATATTTGAAATTGAATGTAAAGTTGTTGTTTTACCGGCTCCGTTTGAACCAATCAAAGTAATAATTTCACCTTTATCAACTTCAAAAGAAATATTTTTAAGAGCTCGAATTGCCCCGTAATTTACTGTTAGATTTTCAACTTTTAACAACATTTCGGACTCCTTAGGCTTCACTTCCAAGATAAGCTTTGATAACATCAGGATTCTTTTTGATTTCTTCTGGCAGACCTTCTGCAATAATTCTACCATAATCAAGAACCATGATTCTTTCGCAAATCTGCATAACAAATTTCATATCATGTTCAATCAACAAAACAGTCAAATTAAAATGTTTGCGAATCAATTCTATCATCTGACGGAGTTCTTCAGTTTCCTGAGGATTCATACCAGCGGCAGGTTCATCCAATAATAAAACTTTTGGATTAGAAGCTAAAGCGCGGGCAATTTCCAGTTTTCTCTGTTCTCCGTAAGGAAGATTAGAAGCAAGTTCATATTTTTTATTGCTGATTTTTAAGATTTCAAGTAATTCATTTACTTTTTCATCCATTAATTTTTCATCACGTCGGAATTTTGGACTTCTAAATAAAACATCAAGAGGATTTACAATTCTCTGATTATGTAAAGCAATTCTAACATTATCAGCAACAGTCTGAGAATTAAACAAACGAATGTTCTGGAAAGTTCTGGCAATTCCAAGTTTATTTAATTGAGCTGGAGATTTTTTATTAATAATACGAACCTTATCATTACGGTCCATAAAAGTAATCTGACCGGAAGTTGGAGTATAAACCCCACTCAACATATTAAAAATAGTTGTTTTACCAGCACCATTTGGACCAATCAAACCAACAAGTTCACCTTCTTTTAATTCACAAGAAAAATGACTAACTGCGGTAAGACCACCAAAAACAATTGAGATTTCATTTGCCTGAAGGACAGTTTTTATTTCGCTCATTTATTTTGAACCTCCTTCTTTATTTTTTTTTGAAAAAAGACCTTTTATATTTTTTCCAAGATTTTTCCAATTTTCTGATTTTTTGCACCAGTCAACAAGGCCTACAAAAGACATTTCTTTGTGACCAAGTAATCCCTGAGGACGGAAAAGCATAACAATAATCAAAATTACAGGATAAATCAAAAGTCTGAAATTCTTTAAGAATCTTAAGAATTCCTGTAAATAAGTAAGAACAAAGGCCGCAAGAATAGAACCTGTTGTAGATCCCATACCGCCAAGTACAACGTAAATCAAATAATTGATTGAGTTATTAAAGGAAGCCTGCTCTGGTTTTACAAATCCAATAAAAGATGAATAAAGACCACCGCCAATTCCTGCAACAAAAGAAGCAATTACAAATCCAACCATCTTATATTTGAATACTGGAATACCTGAAGAATTAGCCGCAATTTCATCATCACGAACCGCAATAATTGCACGACCGTAAGTTGAACGAATAAAGTTCTGCAGTAAAATTACAATTGCCACCAGAACTCCAATAATTACACAATAAGCCAGAGTTGAATTAAAGGCTAAAGGGGTAATAAACTGCTTTCCGTTTGGACCACCAGTAATTCCCTTAAGATTTACAAGAACTACACGGATAATTTCGCCAAATCCCAGAGTTACAATTGCAAGATAGTCCCCGTCCAATTTAAGAGTTGGAAAACCAATCAAAAATCCAAAGAGGGCAGTAATAAGGGCTGCAAGAATAATACTAATTACAAGAGGAATATGGCAGTCCTGAGTCAAAATAATTGTGGCATAACAACCAATAGCCATAAATCCGGCTTGACCCAAAGAAAGCTGACCTGTAATACCACAGATAATATTAACGCTCAAAGCCATAATGGCATTAATTCCAGCAAGTGTAATAATCTGTGCGGTATATGCATTTAATACTTCGAATTTAATTAAAATTGCCGGAATAACAACTGCAGCACAAGCAAAGGCTGCAAGAATCAATGTATTTCTTAAGTTCTTATTTTTCATAACATTAATCTCCTTTACCTTTACTTAAACTTTAACTGTACGTTTTTTGCCAAAAATACCTGTTGGTTTAACAAGTAAAATCACAATCAAAATACCAAAAGAAATTGCATCAGCATACTGAGATGAAATAAAACCTTTTGTAAGAGTTTCTGCAACCCCAAGTAAAACACCACCAACCATGGCACCTGGAATAGAACCAATTCCACCCAAAACTGCCGCAACAAAGGCCTTAAGACCAGGCATATAACCCATTGTAGGTTCAATCTGAGGATAAGCTGTTGCATATAAGATTCCACCAGCACCTGCTAAAATAGAACCAATTACAAAAGTAATGGCAATTGTTTTATTTACAGAGATACCCATAAGACTTGCGGCCTGCATATCATAAGAAACTGCACGCATGGCCTTTCCGGTTTTTGTGTAGTTTACAACAATATTCAAAATAACCATCAGAACAATTGAAGAACCAATTACTATCAACTGAAGATTTGAAATTGAAACTCCTGTTGCACCAATTCCAAAGTTCTGTAAAGGCATAGTTGGGAACTGTTTAGGGTTTGGACCAACAAAAGGAAGTACACGCATTACATTCTGTAAAATAAGTTCAACCGCAATGGCTGTAATTAAAGAATTTAAACGTGGTGCATTTCTTAAAGGTCTATAAGCAAAGCGTTCAATCAACAAAGAAAGTAAAGCACAAAAAACCATAGCAGCAAGGAAGGCGCAAATCATTCCAAATACTGTTACGTTAATATCATTACCATTTTTGCACATTTTGATTAAAACAAAATATCCCGCATAGGCACCTATCATCATAACATCGCCATGAGCAAAATTGATCAGTTTTACAATACCGTAAACCATTGTATAACCAAGTGCTATAAGAGCGTAGATGCTTCCCAGCGACAATCCATTTATTAACTGTTGTAAAAACATTGAACCACCAGACAAAGTATCCTCCTATTAAACATTTTTAATATTATTAAACTATTTTAGAATAATTTTAGTTATTATGGAATAGAATTGAAGATTTACATTAACAATTAAATTACACAAAAAAGAATCTTTGTTCACACTGTACAAAAAACAAATTCAAACTTTAATCTAAATCAATTTCATCACAAACGGATTTGTTCATCCCTAACGGGATTCACTTTTTTAGGTTTCATCACAAACGGATTTGTTCATCCCTAACGGGATTCACCAAAAAAAAGGGAGCATCGTTAGATGCGAGCAAATCCGTTTGTAAAAAACTGTATTTTCCATCAATACAAATATCAGTATAATAAGCCCATGCAATTAAGAGTTTTAGGAAGCGGTACAAGTAACGGGGTTCCGGTTATTGCCTGCAATTGTAAAGTCTGTCGGTCACTTAACCCAAAGGATAAGAGAAACCGGGCTTCAGTTTACATCACTACAAAAGATAATAAATACATTCTTATAGACATAGGCCCGGAATTTCGTCTGCAGGCCTTAAAATATAAGGTAAATAAAATAGATGCCCTTCTCTTAACTCACAGTCACGCCGACCATCTTCACGGAATTGACGATTTACGTTCCTATTCCAGTGTTTGTTTTAAGAAGACCGAAGCAAATGCCCACTTTTTTGATGCAGAACCAATTCCAATCTACACAAACCAAAATACAATCAAAGATGTAGAAAACCGTTTTTCCTATTTTTTTATTACCCCAAAAGAAGGCGGTGGACACGCAAAAGTTAATTTGATAGAAGCAAAAGAAAGTTTTTACCTGGGCCAGACAAAAATCACACCAATTCCAATGCTTCACGGTCATTTAGAAACTCTGGGCTGGCTTTTAACCGAAGAAAAAGATGGCAAATCCCAGTCCCTTGCCTATTTAACAGACTGCTCTTACATCAGCCAGGAATCTATAGATTTAATTCACAAAAATTGCGGACAACTCAAAGTGCTTATAATCGATGCCCTTCGCGTAAAAGAACATTCAACCCATTTTAATTATTTACAAGCTATGCAGACAGCAGAAAAAATCGGGGCAGAAAAAGTTTATTTTACCCACATGACCCACCACGACGGCCACAGGGCAACAAAAAAGTATATCAAAAAGCACCTCAAAGAATTTCCAAAACTCACTAAAAAAGTAATGCCTTCTTGGGATGGACTTTTAATCAAGATTTAGAATTTGGAGCTTCCCGCTAAAGCGGTCGGGCTTTCCGTGGTTCCGCTATCGCTCCATCCCAAAGGACAGGCCTTTGGGACAAGCCACTCCAATCCCTAAGCCATAAAATAAAAAAAGGCCTTTAAAAAAGAAAAAGCTGCCCTTCAACAAAATGAGCAGCCTTTCAAATTCCCCTAAAAAAGATGAATTAATAAAAAAAACTAGATTTAGTTCTGAGCAACTTCTGCTTTTGGAACTCTAACTTTCTTGTCAATAAATCCAGCATTCAAACATCCAGAACATACTTTAAGAGTTCTAACTTCACCGTTTGGAAGCTTAGCTTTTACTGTATGAAGATTTGGTCTCCATGTTCTGCGTGTATGATTATAAGATTTACTAACTTTGTTTCCAGACATTACACCTTTTCCACAAACATCACACATTCTTGACATAGTATTTATCCTTCCTTAAAACAATAATCAAAATCTAACGATAGTTTTAAGAGCATATAAAATTTATTAAAAATTGTCAACAAGACAAATCCCTAATAAGAAAATTTACTTTCCGTACTGGGCTTCAATCTCCCTAATCTGGTCACGAATTGCAGCCGCTTCTTCGTATTCCATTCTATCCGCAAAATCAGACATCTGCTTGGTAAGAGCCTTAATAACTTTTTTACGCTCACTGGAATTAAAGAGATTTGCTTTATTTTTAATTACTTCCACATCCAGCTGTGCATTTTCCTGGGCATCAGATTTCTCGTGAATTAAAATATCTTCAACAGCCTTTTTAATTGTCTGTGGAGTAATTCCATGCTCTTTATTGTAGGCTTCCTGGATTTCTCGCCTGTGTTTAGTTTCTTTTACAGCGGCTTCCATTGCAGGCGACATATGGTCAGCGTACATAACAACCATACCCTGGGCATTACGGGCTGCACGACCAATAATCTGAATCAAAGAAGTTTCGGACCTTAAAAATCCAATTTTATCTGCATCAAGAATTGCAATAAAAGAAACTTCCGGTAAATCAATACCTTCTCGCAAAAGATTAATTCCAATCAGAACGTCAATTTCACCTGAACGCAGGGATTTTAAAATTTCAACTCTTTCAAAGGTATCAATTTCAGAGTGGATATATTTTACTTTTAGATTTAATTCTGTCAGATACTGAGTCAAATCTTCGGCCATTTTTTTAGTTAAAGTCAAAATCAAACTTCTTTCATGTTTTTCAATTCTTTCTTTAACTTCCTTATAAATGTCTTCCATTTGACCTTCACTAGGCCTAATTTCAATTAAAGGATCCAAAAGACCTGTAGGACGAATAAGCTGTTCAACAACCTGACTACTTTGTTTTACTTCATCTGGACGAGGAGTTGCAGTTACATAAATAATCTGATTCATCTTTTTGTCGAATTCAGCTTTTTTCAAAGGTCTGTTATCCAAAGCACTTGGTAATCTAAAGCCAAAATTAATAAGACTCTGTTTACGACTTCTGTCCCCTTCGTACATGGCCCCAATTTGTGGAACTGTAACGTGGGCTTCATCAATCAAACATAAAAAATCATCTGGAAAATAATGTAATAAAGTTGCAGGAGGTTCTCCAGATTTTCGCCCCGAAATTGGCCCTGAATAATTTTCAATTCCCGGACAAGAGCCCATTTCTTTTAACATTTCAATATCATAAGTTGTACGGGTTTTAATTCTTTCGGCTTCCAGTATTTTTCCTTCTTTCTGGAATTCTGCTACCCTTTCTTCCATTTCTTTTTGGATTCTATCTGTAGCACTAATCAACTGCTCTCTTGGAACAACAAAGTGCTTGGCAGGATAAAAAACAGTTTCATCCAGTTCCCCGGTTACATTACGGTTTAAAACTTCAAATCTTCGAATCTTTACTATTTCATCCCAATCAAGTTCAATTCTATAAGCTTCATCAGTTTCCATATAAGGAGGAAAAACTTCTATTACATCACCTTTAATGCGGAAATTTCCACGGTCAAGAACATCATCATTTCTTGTGTACTGTAAAGAAATCAAAGAATCGGCAAATTTTTTAATATCAAGAGTTTGACCAAGTTCCAGGTGAACCCTCATTTCCTTGTAAAGATCTGGCATACCCAGACCATAAATACAACTGACGGTGGCAACAACAATTACATCCCGTCTTTCCATTAAACTATAGGTAGCGGCTAATCTAAGCTGGTCAATTTCCTTATTGATATCACAGTCTTTTTCTATATATAAATCACGGGCCGCAACGTAGGCTTCAGGCTGGTAATAATCATAATAGGAAACAAAATATTCAACGGCATTGTTTGGAAAAAAAGTCTTAAATTCCCGGTAAAGCTGGGCAGAAAGTGTTTTATTATGACTTATGATTAAAGTTGGTCTTTGAACTTTTTCAATAATTTTGGCCATTGTAAAAGTTTTTCCAGAACCGGTTACACCTTTAAGAGTCTGATATTTATCGCCCCGTAAAAATCCCTGGCTCAGTTTTTCAATTGCCTGGGCCTGGTCTCCACTTGGCTCATAAGGAGAAACAACTTTAAACTCTCTCATTCAATTATTCTCCAAGCGTAATTTTTAGACTTACGTCCTTATTATTTCTTCTTACCAGAACTGTAATTACATCTCCAGGCTTTTTACTTTCCAGAGCAGAATAATAATCTGCCAGAGTTGAAATCTTTATATTATCAATCTTAATAATAATATCTCCGCCAAGATAAATTACAGAGTTTCTGCTGCCATAATAAACAGCCTCGCTACCACCCTGCATACCGGCCTTTTCTGCATTTCCACCTTTGGTAACTTCAGAAACCAGCATACCAGTTGAAATATCAAGTCCTGCGTACTGAGCAATTCTACGACTGTTTTGAACAAGTTTTACATCCAGAGTTCCCCTCTGAACTTTTCCATATTTAATAAGATCTGCTACAACTCTAATTGCAGTTTGACTTGGAACCGCAAATCCAACTCCGGAAGAAGAACCAGAATTAGACATAATCATTGTGTTAATTCCAACCATCTTTCCATTTGTATCAAGTAAAGGTCCACCAGAATTCCCCGGGTTGATAGAAGCATCAGTCTGAATCATATTTCTAATAATTCTGTTGTTTGAATTTTGAATTGGACGACCAAGCCCCGAAACAATTCCGCAAGTCATAGTTCTTTCCATACCAAAAGGATTTCCAATTGCTATAACCTTCTGTCCAACTTTTAAAGCAGTAGAATCTCCAAATCCTATGGTTTTTAAAGTAACCCCCTCTGGAGGATCAAATTTAATAACGGCAAGATCACTGTCTAAATCCTGGCCAACAACTTCGGCTTCATACTGAGTTCCATCCGAAAGTGAAACATAAATCTTTGTCGCGTTCTGAATTACATGTACATTTGTAAGTATGTAGCCTCGTTTATCAATAATTGAACCAGAACCACTGCCACCATCCGAAACATAAGGCTCCAAAAACCAATCATAAGAAGTAATTTTTGTATTTATATTTACAACCGCATCATTACAAAGTTCATAAACATTAATATTTTGAACTTCGTCCTGGGTATAATTTACGTTAGCAACCGGCATTGCAGAAATAACAGGAGTATTAGTTTCTAACTCCAGTTCATTTTCATATTTTGCAAGTTGATAATTTTCCTCTTGAGCAACTTCTTCTACAGAATTTTCCTTTGCCTCTGAAGCTGCAAAAGACTGATTTTTATTGTTTTGTGAGAAGATTTTTCCACAAATAAGAGCTGTTAGGCCTGCTACCAAAACAGAAACAATTAAAACGAACCTAAAAACCTGACCACGAGAATATAATTTCATTACTATAACCTTTCTTTAAAATCAAATACCGCAGGTTGTTTCAACAACCGAGGATATTTGATTAACAATATAAGAGTTTCGCAAGAAACTCTAAGTTAAATTGAATGGCGATATTTTAGCCATTCAATTTAAACATTCCTAAAATTTAATAAATTAGAACAAATATGACAACATAATTCCAAAAGTCAGATAACTTGAAGAATTAAACAAAATAGCGGTCTGACAATTAAAATCAAAAAGTATTGAAGTTCCTGCAGGCATAAAATTAAAGCCTGCACCAATATCAAGAGCATCTATATTTTCAAGAGTAAGCCAGGAATAAAGACTAAATACATTTACAGGTTTTACACTCAAAGTAAGCCCATTTTTCCACACTGAATAAAATACAGAATCCTCTGGATTTTCCTTATCAACAATTTTCTCCCTAAAAAATAACTGAGAAGAAAGTTCCATTTTTAAAATCTTTGAATCAAGACCAAGTAAGGCGCCTAAGCCAAATCCACTTCCATTATCAATATAATCAGAATATAAAGTAGCATTTGTAAAACCATAACGAAGAAGTCCACCATAAGTAAGACTAAAGAAATCTCCAAGTTTAGAAGCATAAGCAAGCTTAAAACTTCCATTCAAAGAAAGCCCTCCATCTTCAAGTCCTGGATACAAAGAAACTCCAAGATTAAATTCATAATTATTTTGAATTGTAGTTACAATTCCTACATTTGATTTTACTGCTATAAAAGCGGGATTATCCCCGGTAACTTTAGAAATTGGTTTTAACTGAAAATAAGGCAAAGTGAGCATTTTTCCAAATTCAGAATCTTTACTGGAAATGCTTGCAAAAACCGCAGGTAAATCTCCAATTCCAATTCCGTTATCACAAATGCTGAACAGAGGATAAGAAATTGTAGTGTCAATTTTTACCGGCTGATTAAAAATATAATGTCTGCTCTGAATACTTGCGACATATTCTCCATCTGGCAAAATATTGCCGTCTGAATCTTTTCCGTCCCAGACAATCGACTGATACCAGTTATTAAATTCCTTCCATTCATGATTAAAAACAATCTCATCTTTTGAATTTTTAATGTAAAAAGAAAGGGGCTGGCTTGCAGTTACGGCAAAAGCAAAAGTTACACTGCCAACTGAATTTTTATATTCAGGATTAAAAGATTTTTTAGAAACGCCAAAAGACTTAATTTCAAAATCAATTAATTCTTCTTTAATTTCCAGCGATGAAGTCTGGCCCTTTTGAATAGTTACCTCAGCATAAAAATCTTTACAGCCAAATTTTCTAACCAGAACTTCATGCTCCCCAACCGGGATTTTTACACTGGCAGAATACTTAGGCTTTTGTGTAAGATTTTGGGCTTGCTGGGGCTCGGCAGTTTCCTGTCCCCTGGCGATTTCGTTTTCCCCGGCGGCGATTTGCTGTGCGCCCCCGGCGATTTCACCCTCCCCGGCGGCGATTTGCTGTGCCCCGGCGATTTGGCTTTCCCCGGCTGCAGTTTGCTGTCCGCCCCCGGCGATTTCACCCTCCCCGGCGGCAGTTTCCTGTCCCCCGGCAATTTCGTTCTCCCCGGCGGAAGTTTCCTGTCCGTCCCCGGCGATTTCCTCTAAGTCAAGAGAAAGCTTTCGGCCATCTATAAAAACTAAAGCGTCAGCATCAAGATTAGACAAAGAAAGATTTCCGTAAAGAGCCTTCAATTCAATGTAATAAGTTTGATGGTAGCCCTTCTGGATTTCCAGCTGATATTTTTTTGTCTCATACCCCTTTTTACTAACTTTCAAAAAATAATTTCCGGACAAATAATCTAAAACAGTAAGATTTGTTTTTCCAAGATAAACTTCGTTGATATAAACATCAGCCCCAAAAACATTTGTTTTAATTTCCAGGACCGTAGATTGATCTTTAGTTTCTTTAATTTTATTTGGCTCTAAAAATGAAATTTCCTCAGAAAATAAAGGCTTGCATACAAAAAGCAAAGTGAAAATCAAAAATAATGGCTTTAATTTTTTACCGCAATTCATAACTGCAATTTTATCTTACTCGTCATTTGTAAACAATAGATTATGTTCAACAAAGCTATAATATTTCTCTCTGTCTACAATTATATGATCAAGAATATCAATTCCCAGAATTATAGAGGCTTTTAATAAAATCTTTGTAGTTTGAATATCTTCTTCAGAAGGCTCCACATTCCCCGAGGGGTGATTATGGCATAAAATCATCGCGGCAGCATTTTCCCTGATTGCCTCCGAAAATACTTCGCGGGGATGAATTAAAGATCGGTTCAAAGTTCCAACACTAACCACATGAATCTGAATTATTTCATGCCCCCCATTTAAAGTTACAACTACAAAACGTTCCTTATTACTAACCGCAAAATTTTTAATAAAGGGAATCATATCTTCCGGCGTCCTGATAGGTGCCCTCAAATGATTACTTCTTCTTTTTCCCAGTTCCAGGGCTGCAGCAATTGCCAAAGCCTTACTACTACCAATTCCCTTTACACTTAGTAAATTCCTAACGATATCTTTTTCATTAGAATTATCCAAAGTTTCCACAATTTTTCGTGCCATACTTTGAATTGGAAATTCTTTACTACCAGAGCCCAAAATCAAAGCCACCAAATCTTCATCAAAAGGAAAAGACATTCCGTGCTCAAGAGCCATTTCCCTCAAGTCCAGTTTTTTATTTGTTAAATTTGTTTCCATATCTACATATATAATTGAATTGATTGAAACAAATTATGAAGTCCATTTAAATTTTTTTTAATAAAGTGTATATTTTTCAACCATGAAAAGACCTATGAAGAAATTAACTATTTTACTCACACTTATTTCAGCCAGTCTCCTACTTTTTTCCTGTAAAAGTACACCAAAGACTCAAGAAATAGAGCTCCCTCCCCAGCCATATCTTTCAAGAAAACTTATGGATAAGGGTCAGTTAAACGCTGGTCAATTAACAAGATATTTTCTATCAAAAAGACCAAATGCAGATGTAAACGAAATTTTAAATATGGCCGCAAATTACATAGCTGAAGCAAATGATGAAGGAATCAATTCCGATGTTGCTTTTGCCCAGATGTGTCTTGAAACAGGCTATTTAAAATTTGGAAACCTTGTAAAAGCAAGTATGAACAATTTTTGCGGGCTTGGCGCTATAGATAAAGATAACCCAGGCGAAAGTTTTCCAACCAAATTATTAGGAATTAGGGCTCATATTCAGCATCTACACGCCTATGCAACAGACGAAGATGTAAAACTCAATAATGAACTTGTGGACCCTCGTTATGATTGGCCACACAAAACAAAACACGCAGATACTATTCAAGATCTTACAGGAAATTGGGCAAGCGACCCAGAATACGATCAAAAAATAGAAAAAATCCTCTGCGAAATGGAATTACTTTTCCCAAAAAATTAACATTTGTTGAGCCATACGACCGGTCAAGGCACGCTTCGCTCAAGGCCTTGACTCGCTCGTTTTTAGGGTTTGTAATAAACCCTAAATAAAAAAGGCAGGAAATTAAATCCACAGCCAAGTGCAGCTCAGATATTAATTTCCTGCCTTTTTTTTATAAAAAACTATAAATTAACCAATTGTAGTTCCAATATATTCTTTTTCATTCAAAATAGATTTAATATTTTCAATATTTTTACCAGAAGCACAAATTACCTTCATTCCAAGCTGATCGGCTTTTTTAGAGGCAATTGGGTCAAATGGACAATTCTTTCCAGGAACCCATTCATCTCCAACAATCTTGCGGAAATCTGCCCAGGAAATTGAATCGATTGGCTTAGCATCTGGATTTTTTCTTGGATCGTCAGTGTAAACTTTTTCGATGTTAGAAAGATTTACAATTGTCTTAGCATCAAATTTTTCTCCAAGATAAACAGCATCTGTATCGGTAGAAAAACCTGGTTTCCAGCCAGAAGCAACTAAAACCTGGCCATCAAATTTTAAATCTTCAAGAGTTGGATTATAAACAACATCATTTTTGCAGTATTCGCCAAAAGAGGCTTTTAACAACTGAGCATTAATTCTAGTAGCCATAATACCAATCCAGTCAGCTGCCATATCTTCAGAAGCAAGACCTGTTTTTTCTGCAACTTCTTTATAAGCATTCTGGTAAACTCTTGCTGGAGCTCCACCTCCTGCTACTAAAATTAAACGTCTAGACTTATCTTCTTTAAGCCATTCTATACACATAGAAACAAATTTAACCAAAAAATCAGTATCTGGTTTTTCAGGAACAATAATTGAACCACCTACACTTAAAACTTTTGTAGACATAAAAACTCCTTTTACAATTTATAAACCAATTAATAAAGGCCTTTAATTACTGGAACACTCCAATAACTGCTGTACTTAACAGTAGAATTAGAAGCCTCTTCCCAAATAGACTGAAGAGCAAAACTTCTAGGCTGCTGTACAATTTTATTATCCTGACTAAAAGGTTTCAACTGATTCCAGCCCCTAGAGAAAGTTATGTGATGAGAATCAAGATTTCCAAAATAATATTCTCTGGAATCTTCAATCTTTCCTTCATTCCACTTATTATATTCAAGACCTGCACCTAAAGCAGTATCAACAGGGATCCAACCAAAACCTTCAAGATAAAATTCACTCCACCAGTGAACCTGGGTTACAAAATCCTGTCCAACTAAAACTCCAGAATCTGTATAAGCAGGAATATCTGCGGCCCTCAGCAGGCTAGTGTAGATAACCGCAAAATCATAAGCATCACCTTTTTTAGATTTCAACATATCCAAAGGATTTGCATCACCCTTTCTTGTGTTTTTTAAGATTCTATAATTATCACACATATAATCATAAATCATCTTGGCCTTTTTATAAGGATTTTTTTCGCGGCCAACAATTTTAAGGCACAACTCAAGAATATCCTGATTATCACAAGGATTAAAAGAATCTGCTTTTAAGGCATTTTCAAGAACTACAGGATTAATATTTTTATAAGAACCTACTTTATCTACATTTACATTAGTTTTTACTTCATAAACAGTAAGAACAAAAGTCTGGTCAAAGAAACTCTTATTATTAGAACTTTTATTTCTAACAACCTGATGAATTAAATCTTTTTGATAGTTATATAAAATAGGACTAGGGGTTACATCTGTAATTTCCAAATTTGGCTGAAGGCTGTAAACTTCAGGAAGTGGACAGCGCAGGGTAATTGTTGCAGTGTCATTAGTAACAACATCAGCAATATCTGCAGTGTATTCCATAAGGTAGATTTTTTTATTGGTAAAAGTTTTACTTCCAATAGAATCATCCAGAGTGTAATACAAGGCTTCCGATTTTTCTTTACCAGTATCAATATACATAATACCCGAAGAAATTCCATCTGGAACGTATAATTCTATTTCTGTATTTGACCAGGAAAGATAATCAAATTCATTTTCATTTGCTTCCAGCATATTTTCTGTAAGCAGATTAATATTTTTTACATCGCTTTCTTTTATCTTGTTGTTGTAATCCATTGTAAAAAGAACTTTTGTCTTATTTCTACTTTCGCCAAAATTGTTTCCGCTAATTTTAATCAAATCACCAACTTTGAATTTTTTAGAAGAAACTTCTGTGATTACAGGTTTTGTAGATTGAACATAAGTTGTTACAGGAACAGGAATATCAACTTCATTTGCAAAAAGCGAAGGTTTAGATCTTGAATCTTTAGTTCCAACAACAACCAAACCATCACGAATATTTGCAGGAAGTACAAGTTTAATCTGAGTATCTGACCAGGAAATATAAGAAGAAGAAGTTAATTTTGAACCAGAAAATTCAACATAACTCATATTTCTGGCGTCACCAAAATTTTTACCGCTTATAATAACAACATCCCCCGGAGAACCAACAGGAGGGACAATAGACTCAATTTCAGGAATAGGCTTTATACGGTGATTGATAAAAAGTATAGAAGCAACAATTATTCCTAAGAGAATTACCAATAATAAAACCCTAAAAAAGGGGTAGCGTCTAAAAATGTAATTAAAACTGTTAGAAGATTCCACTAATTCTTGCCTAAAATTACAGTTACCGGCATTTCAAATTCTGCAACAACAGAAGATGAATTCATTCCAGGAACAGTAACTCTTATAGAGATTGTCTCTTCATCAGCAAAATCAGGTCTAAAGACTTCAACATCCTTAATCATATTTCCAGAAGCATTAGCAGTATTACTAATATTTCTAACAATAGAATTATTCTTATAACCTCTATTTACCGAAGATAAGACTGATTTCTCTATATTACCCGAAATTAACACACTTCTTCCACTATTTAAGGAAATATTATTTGTATAATCAGAAGCAATATTAGAAGAAAGAGAAGGAATTGAAGCAATATTCGCAGGGGCACTTGAAGTAGAATTTGAACCTAATTTTAATCCAAGAGGAATAACAAGGGCAAAAACAGCCGCCGCCGCAATAGCAGTTGCAACATAAGTAATTTTATTAAAATTAAATTTATTAGAAGAAATAATTTTTTTCGAAGAAGAAGCAACCTTAGAATACTTCATTTTAATCATAAGTCTTTCATAAGATTGATCTAAATAATGAGAATCTGGAGTTATAGCTTTAGCATCGGCCTGAAAAAGCCCCCTTAAAGCCTTTAACTTTTCAAGTTCCTGGCTACATTTTGGGCAAGATTTAATATGAGCTTCGTATTCTGCTTTATAAATTTCAGGAAGTTCATTATCCAAATAAACCGAAAGCAAATCTTTAGTCGGGCATGTAGACATTTTCATCTCCTATAATTTTTAAAAGCTGTTCCCTGGCTCTAAAAATCCTAACCTTAACATTACCTTCTGTAATTCCCAGAACTTTACCAATTTCCTTATAATTCATATCTCCGTATTCACGCAGCATAAGGACTTCCTGTAAGTTCTTTGGTAGTTTTTTTAAAGCTTCCCTAGCCTTATTAATTGATTCTTGTTTTAATAAATCAGTCTCACCAGATTCTGATTTCCTCTCACCTTCATACAAGGCTTTTTCATAGGCCTTTCTTTCCCTTTCCTTACGTTTTACATAATTCAGAGAGGCATTTTTTACGACCCTAATTAACCAGTACTTGGCATCATTAATTGTCGGAAAAACCAGACCTTTTTCGTTAGCCTTAATAAGAGAATCATGAGCTAAATCTTCTGCCGCTTCTTCATCATTTACAATTCTAAATGAGACCTTGTAAATCATAGTCATACATTCATTGTAAATTTTCCGAAAATCAACAGGATTAGCCGCATTCAACGGAACTAATTCTTGATTCTGCTCACTATCCATATTAATAACACCCTACAATTTCAAAGGTTACAAAAATATTTTTACAGACCCCTTTATACACGCGGCCTAATAAAAAAAACAAAAGGAACTTTTAAAAGTTACAATCATTAGAAAACTCTAAGCTTTGTAAAATTACTGTCTCTTCCAGGTTGGACCATTTGGAGTATCAATAATAACAATACCCCTTTCTGTTAATTTATTGCGAATCTCATCGGCCTTTGCCCAATCTTTATTTTTCTTTGCCAAACTTCTTTCAGCAACTAAAGCATCAATTTCATCAGCCTCAGGATCTCCAGCATGAAGATTTAAATTTGCCTTTTCCTCTTCTTCAATAACCTTAAAGCCATTTTTAATAACATCAAGACTTAAAACCTTGTCCATCTGGAAAATTGCAGCCAAAGATTCAGAAGCTTTTCTCTGCCCCTTACCATTTGATTCTACCTGCATAGCAGCCAAAGCCACAGGAGTTGCAAGGTCATTTTCCAAGCCTTCTTTAAATTTCTTAAGATTATCACAGTCAGGATTAATTTTTCCCAAAATCTGGGCAAAATTCTTTTCTGTAAGACCAAGACCTTCACTTTCATTAGCCTTTTTAATCAACTTTGCAAGTCTTTGATTTAAGGCGACTCTTGAAGATTTTGCAGAATCCAGGGCATCAAAAGAGAATACCAGCTGTTTTCTGTAATGTCCTGTCAAAAGGAAAAATCTATAATCCAAAGCTTCGTAGCCCTTATCCTTTAAAGAAAAACCCTTTTCCTCAGGAAGCGATGTCTGCAAGGTAATAAAATGGCCAGAAGATTTACTCATCTTTCCGCCTTCAAGAATTAAAAATTCATTGTGCATCCAGTATTTTACCCAAGGCCCCTTAGCACTCTCAGCCTGATCAAAAGAACCTTCACTCTGAGCAATTTCATTTGTATGGTGAACAGGAACATGATCAATACCGCCAGTGTGAATATCAAAGTGCTTACCAAGATATTTCATACTCATAGCAGAACATTCAATGTGCCAGCCAGGATAACCACGGCCCCAAGGAGAATCCCAAGTCATAGCCTGATCTTCAAACTTAGACTTAGTAAACCAAAGAACAAAATCCCCAGGGTTACGTTTATTTTCATCAACAACAACAACCTTACGTTTTCCAGCACCAGCCTTCAATTCATCAAGATTTAAATTAGCAAGTTTTCCATAATCAGGATAAGTAGAAATATCGTAATAAAGATTTCCACCAGCCATATAAGTATGACCATTAGCTTCAATCTCTTTAATCAAGTCAATCATTTCATCAATATGTTCAGTAGCCTTACAAATAACATCAGGGTGACGAATATTCAAAGCATCAATATCTTTCATAAAGGCATCAGTATAAAACTGGGCAACTTCAAGAACCGACTGATGTCTTTCTGCAGCCGATTTTTTCATTTTATCTTCACCTTCGTCATTGTCCCCGGTAAGGTGTCCAACATCAGTGATATTCATTACGTGTTTAATTTTATAGCCTAAATAATCTAAAGTTTTATCAAGGATATCCCAGCAAACATAAGCTCTAAGATTTCCAATGTGAGCATAATTATAAACTGTAGGACCACATCCATAAAAACCAGCAAAGCCTTCGTGAATAGGTTTAAAATCTTCCATTTTGTGACCCATAGTGTTGTATAATTTCAATGCCATAAAATACCTCTGTTCGATAAAATTAAGGTGGGGTAAGTCTCCCCCCGCTCTTATAGGAAATCCGTTAAAAAACGAGCTGCGGCAGCGGGTCGTTTTAGGATTCTCCTCCAAAATGCGTAAAGGCAGGCTATGCCTGACTGCACCCCCTCTCATAGGTAGGGAGCGGCACTGCGAAGCAGGGCAAAAACAGTCCAGTGGACTGTTTTTAGCGAGTCTCCGAGCAGCTATGCTGCGAAGGTCACTGCCCCCTACCCCCACCTTTTTTATCTAAATTTTTATCTATTCTGTAATTAATTATATAGATTTCCCCAGTCTTAAACAACAAGCATAAAAATCTTTGACTTACCCTCAATTAAAGTGAATTTAATTCAGTAAATTGATATAATTAAAACGTGAATACTCAAGAAATTATTGCAAAAATAAAAAGTTACGATCACTTCAAAGGAAAAATCCTTTTAGACGAACCACTGGCAAACAAAACAACATTTAAAATCGGTGGAAGGGCGCAATTATTTATTAAACCCTTAAATTACAATTCTTTTCAAATTGTCTTAGATACCTTACTCGAAGATAAAGTTCCATTTTTTATTTTAGGTGGTGGAAGCAATATAGTTTTTACCGATCAGGTTTTAGAAAAAGTCGTAATCTCTACCCAGGATTTTTCGGACTTAGATTATTTCTTGCCCGAAGATTTACCTCCTGAATTTGGAAAAATAGAAATCACAAAAGACCAGTGCCTTGTTTCCTGTTTTTCTGGAACACCAATGTCTAAACTTGTAAATTTCTGTACAAACAATAACATATCAGGCCTGGAAGAATTTGCAGGTTTGCCGGGCAGCGTTGGCGGTGCTCTTTATATGAATGCCCGTTGTTTTAATAAAGAAATTTCAGATATTCTTTTATGCTCAAGCTACATGGATTTTTCAAGTGGTAAAGTAAGCCTCAAAAAATGTAAAACAATTAAAGAAGAATGGGCTTATAAAAAATCACCCTATCAAAAGTCCCAAAAATTCATTACAACAGCAACTTTCCTCTTAACTCAAAAAAGCCCGGAAGATAAAGCAGAAATCGAAAGTAACTGCAAAAAATTTATAGCAGAAAGAGTTTCAAAAGGTCATTTTAAATATCCTTCAGCAGGTTCCGTTTTTAAGAACAATCATGAATTTGGTAAACCTTCCGGAGCAATAATTGACCAGGCAGGACTCAAAGGTTATCAAATTGGTGGAGCAAAAATTGCCGATTTCCACGGTAATTTTATAATCAACACAGGAAATGCAAAGGCAAAAGATGTAAAAGATCTGGTCCAATATACTCAAAAAATAATTAAAGAAAAATACTCTTTTAACCTTGAGCCAGAAATAATTTTTGTCGACAATTAACAATATAAGGTTTTTCTTAGTTAAAATACTTTTGTTGACAAATGAAAAATCAAAATTTATACTTATTTATTAAGATAATGAGGTAATACTGTGCTACAGTTACAAATTAGTCGTTTTCCTCCTGGAGCTTATCTGGTCGTAGAAGGAAAATCAGACAGTGATCATTTTTATATTATTCAACAAGGCTCTGTTCAATCTTACAAAGCAACAGGCAGTGGTTCAACTCCTGTAGCTTTAGGACCAGGAGACTTCGTTGGTGTAGTTGCCTGTATGTCTGGCAGACTTCAAATCGAAACTGCCATCGCAAAGACAGATGTTGTAGCAATCTCAGTAAAAAAAGAACAATATCCAGATCTCATAAAAAACAATACTCCAGTTGCTTTAAAAATAATTAAAACCTTTGCAAACCGCATGCGTGTAATGAACGAAATGCTTACAAAGGCAACCTTAAAAGGAGTTGTTTCAGAAACTTACGACCAGATTTATAAAGTAGCAAGATTCTACGAAAAAACTTCAAAGCACAATATTGCAGTATTTGCATATTATCAATATTTAAAGACAAGACCAGTTGGTCCAAATGCCGAAGACGCTAAAAAGAAATTCGCTTTCTTAAAACCAAAAACACATGCTGTATATCTTGAACCAAATTCAGAAATGACTCGTTCATATCCACAAGATTGTATGATTTTCTCTGAATCAGCTCCAGGTGCAGATATGTTTATTATCCAAAGCGGAGAAGTTTCTATTTCAAAAATTGTAGATGGAAACGAAGTAACCCTTGCAATTCTCCACAAAGGAGATATGTTTGGCGAAATGGCTTTATTGGAAAACAAACCAAGATCTGCTAGTGCCATTGCTCATACAGATTGTCATTTAATGGTAATCAACAGAGCAAACTTTAATCAGATGGTTGCAACACAACCACAGCTGGTTGCCAAACTTACAACTACTTTAGCCGAAAGACTGTGGTCAATGTACCGTCAGCTTGATAATGCTAATCTTGCAAATCCAGTAGCAAAAATGATTGATATGCTTTCTCTTCAACTTGAAAAGAAAAATATCGATGTTAATACACTTATTAATAAACAGCACCAGAGTGATCTTTCTTGTCAGGACTTGGCTAATTTGTGTGGTATTCCTCACGAAGCTCAGGCTAAGGCAATTTATGAATTCCAGCAGGACAATCACATTAAGATTATAAATCAGAAGATTTTCATCAAAGATGTTGTTGAATTAATGAAACAGGCTGCCTTCTATAGAAAACACCCTGGCGATAAATAAGTTGAATTTAAAACTAAATCCTAAATAATATTCTTCCGATAATTAAAATATGAATTACCAGAAGAATATTATTTTTTTAACCCTCTTCATTTTTATTCTTTTTCCACAATTCGCAAAAGACCTGCCAAAAGGTTATAAAAATATTCAATTAGGAATGTCTTTAGAAGACACAAAAACAAATTTAATAAAAGATTCTTCTTTTGGTTATCATGGAGAAAGAGATGTTTCTCTGGTACCTTCAAATCAAACTACTTTAATAGAAACCGACTCTCAAAGAGGATTAGGTTCCAGTTTTCTTTCCCACTGCTGGTTTCAATTTTATGACGAAAAGTTATTTATAATTACAATAAATGTAAATCCAAAAAGAATGGATTATTATTCCATTTTTACAACCCTTACAAAAAAATACGGAGAACCTGACACAATTAGTCCAAACGCCGCTTCCTGGAAAAATGACGAAGTTACCTTAAGTCTTGAAAAACCTTTAACCCTAAAATATATTGATAATGAAACATTCGACCAGCTTCAAAATTATTCAAACATTCAAAAATCTGCAGAAGAAGAAACACGTCAAATGTTTTTGGATGAACTATGATGAAAAAAAAGTATGTATTTTTAATTTTTCTAATGTCAGTAAGTTTATTTTTTTCTATCTCCTGTAAAAGAAATAAATTAAGAAAAGACACTCTGACCATTAGAACACAGGCCGGAATTTCATACCTTCTTAACGTTGAAATTGCGGACACACAGGAAAGCCGACAAAAAGGTTATATGGGACGAAGAATAATTCCACAGGGAACAGGAATGTTATTTGTCTTCAACAAAGATCAGGTTCTTTCTTTCTGGATGAAAAATACCCCTCACCCACTTTCAATTGCCTACATAGATTCCAAAGGAAAAATCAGAAACATCTACGACATGACACCCTACAGTTTATCATCAATTGTAAGTACAGGTTCCGTACGTTACGCCCTTGAAGTACCCCAGGGCTGGTTCGAGAAAAACTGTATAAAAGAAGGTGATTCTATAGATCTTTCTATTTTAAATCTTAAATAAATTAGTTTTCTTTTTCTAATTTTAATAGTTCATTAGCCGCAATTGCATCTTTAGGATCAAATTCTAGAACACTTGTAAAATATTTTCTTGCCTCTTCTTTATTTCCCTCAGCAAGGGCCAGATATCCTAAGTTTGAAATAATTTTCACATTTTCAGGTTCAATTGCAAAAGCCTTCATAAGACAATCTTTAGCAGATTTAAAATCCTTTTCCTGAACATAACACAAAGAAAGTTCATTATAAGTATCAACATTTTTATCTGCACCAAATTTTACAGCCTGTAAAAATGCAGTTTTAGCATCAGAATATCTTTCAAGTCTTCTAAGACCCCAGCCCAATAAGAACCAGGCATTCCAAACTTTTGGATTAGACTGTAAAAATTCCCTTATAGCTTCAATACCTTTTTCTTCCTGGCCCTTCTTTATAAAATCATAGGCAGCTTTATATGTTTCATCATCAATATTCTGGGCATTAATATTATTAACAATTTCCTGGGCTCTTTCCTTTTTATAAACGCCATTTTCTCCAAGTTCATCGTCAGAAACATCACAAGTCAAAGCAAGGTAAGTTTCAAAGGCATCCTTTGCTTCTCTAAACTGGTGTTGTTTCATATAGAAAAATCCTGCATTAAAAAAGGCATCAGCTAAAGGTGGATCTGCTTCCATTGCCTCTTCATAATAAGCCAAAGAATCTGAATCATAAGCATCGGCATCTTCATTTAATCCAGAACGTCTATAAGCATCAGCTCTTTGATCTAAGAATAAAGCCATATTTAAGATAACAGCAGAATCTTCTGGATCAAAACCAAGCAAGGCTCTAAAGATTTCTTCTGCAAGTTCGTAATCTTCATTCTTTGTTTTTAAAATTGCTGCTTCGCAAAGTTCTTTTTTAATATTTGGTTTTACCTGCTTAATAATTGAACGGTAATAATCTAAGTGGGCATTTTTAGAATCATAAGCAAGAACAGTCAAAATACCAGCAAGAATCTGTTCAGTTGTAATTTCTTCTGGATTAAAATTTCCCGGATCCTCGGTTGTTTTTCTCTGAACAGGAAGTTGAATTGTTTTATCAATCTGAAAAGCCCCGTTTGAAGGATTAAAATTTTCAGGAATGTTAATATAATAAATCGACTCTAAAGGATTTGCTGGATTCATAAATAACCTCTTTTATATGATTTTTTAAATTTACTTTATTTATTCATTTTCTTGATTTTCAGCTGCATTTTTGCTCATTGCTTTTTCAATTTCAGCTTTTTTCTGTGCAGCCTTTAATTCAGAATTTCTTTCAGCAATTTGATTCTTAATTTGATTTTGAATCATTTGCTTTTGATAAGAAGTGATATAACTGTTGATATGGAATTTATAGGCCATTGGAGTTTCAGACTGAATAAATTCAATATGGATAATTGCAATATCTTTTCTACCTGGTAAAAAGTCTGCGCTTTTAATAACACCAGGAATAGAAACTTTTTCTGCAGTATCAGAGAAGATTAAGCGTAAATCTGTTCTTTTTTCCACAAGAAATTTAGGAATTCCGACAGTTAAAACTTTTGCTCCACCAAAAGATAAATCTTTTAAGATACACTTTCTAGGAACATCAGCAATAAAAATAAAAGATTCTTCCTTTGGAATTGCTAATTGTCTCAAAGAATTTTCATTAATAGCAATTCTTTCTTCTTTTCTTGTTTCAAAATTATGATTAACTTCCAGAAATTCACCAATTCTAGAAATTAAATCATCAGGTGGCCTTTGGGTAAATTCAAGGGTAATCAAAGCTAATTCATTTGTTTCTTTATAAGGTTTAATATCAACAACATTTGAATTAACAAAGAATTGAATTGGCTGGTTATTTTGATCAATAAAGCAATAGCGTAAACTTAGGACCAAATTCTTATTTTTGCTTTTATTGATTTCAAGATATACACCACTTGAAGTTCCAACAATTATCTTTGCTTGTTGTAAAGAAGAAGAGTTGAGAATACAAGGCCACTGTCCACCATTACATTTAATGTAAATCTGGCGTGGATCCATTCTTAAATATCTTAAATTTGCTTTCGTAAACACAATTTCTTTATCACGATAAAAATCGTAATAATTAGAAATTTTATGACTATTAGAAACACTCATTACTAGGCACTTATCCTTAAAGAAAATTTTAAGACACTTTAAAAAATAATATGTTTTATAATAACTAATATTTGCTGAATGTACAATTAAAAAATTATTATAAGTAAGAATTAATAAAAAAAATCCGCCTTAGTATATAAGACGGATTTGATAGTTCATAAATATTTAGAATTACTCAGCTGCACTTTCTTCAGCTGGTGCTTCTGCTGCAGCAGCAGGAGCTTCTTTTCTAGCCTTATTTTTAAGAGCTGCATTACAATATTTACAAATCTTTACTGTCTGACCATTAATTTCTTTTTCCCAAAGAACTTTAATATCTGTTTTACCACAAATAGCACAAGTTCCTCTTCCATGAGAAGCTAATGATCTGATACCTGATCCACGATGGTTTTTTGACATTTCGGACTCCTTAAAAATCCACTAAAACAAGTTATGCTTTAGCTTCTTCTTTTTTAGTTTCGGTTTTCTTTGCTTTTGTTGTTGCCTTTTTCTTAGTATCATCAGCAGCTTTTGCTGGTTTTTCTACTTTTTTAGCAGGCTTCTTTTCTTTTTTTGTTTCTTCATCGGCTTTCTCAAGCTTATAATCAACTAATTCAAGAATAACAACATCTGCTGCGTCACCCTGACGGTATCCTAATTTAAGTACGCGTGTATAACCACCGTTGCGTTCCTGCATACGAGGAGCGATATCCTTAAAAAGTTTGTCAAGAATTTTTTCATCCTGAATATATTTAGCTACTTCACGACGATTGTGTACAGAATCAACTTTAGCTCTAGTGATTAATTTTTCAGCACTTCTTCTAACTTCAAGTGCTTTAGCTTTAGTTGTTGTAATTCGCTCATATCTAAAGAGAGAAGTTACCATATTGCGTGACATAGCACGACGATGTGCTGTAGTACGTGAAAGCGGATTAAAACCATTCTTATGATTCATCTGTTTCTTCCTTCTGCTTAGTTAAATTTGCAGCATTCTTCAGATGACTGTAATCTGTCATTCCAAGAGTAAGATTCCAACTCTGCAGTTTTTCTTTAATTTCCTGTAGAGACTTCTTACCAAAGTTTCTTGTCTTGGCAATGTCATCTTCTGTTTTCTTTGTTAATTCGCCAATAGTACGAATATTTGCATTTTTCAAACAATTAGAAGATCTAACTGAAAGTTCCAAGTCATCAACAGAAGTATTAAGTAACTTCTGAAGATCCTCATCATCTTCTTCTGTTTCATCAGTTCCAATTACATCTTTATCATTAAAGTTTACAAAGATAGCAAATAAATCTTTAGCAATCTTTGCAGCTTCACCTAAAGCATCAACTGGAGCGATTGTTCCATCAGTCCAAATTTCAAGGATGAGCTTATCATAGTCATTTCTCTGACCAACACGACAAGGTTCAATTGAATATTTTACTTTTGGAACAGGAGTGAAGATTGCATCCATTGGAATAGTTCCAACCATTTCAATGTAATGTTCGTTAGTTTCAGCAGGTACATATCCTCTACCAAGATCCACTTGAATTTCGATATCAAGGTGAGCACCTTCGTTCATAGTAAATACTAAAACGTCTTTGCTTACTTCCATTACTTCAAGCTGACCTTCTTTTGTAAAGTCACTACCTGTAACTTTTCCAGGACCCTTGAACTCAAAATTAATTGTATCTTGTTCTACATCGTTTGGTAAACGCAAACGAATCATCTTAAGTGTGTTAATAATTTCAAGAGTATCTTCAGCAACCTTAGGAATCTTATCAAATTCACTGTTGATTACATGTGGTACTCCACTATCATCATAAGATGTAATACGGATAGAAGAAATTGCATAACCCTGAATTGAAGAAAGTAAAACTCTTCTTAAAGTATTACCAACTGTTGTTCCAAATCCTGTTTCAAAAGGATAGGCAATAAATTTTCCGTATGTAGAATTTGTAACGCTGTGTTCAAATGTAATGCCCTTAGGCTTTTTAAAACCTTTAAGCAAATTTTTGCGTGCCATCTGAACTCCTTCTTATTATTTAGAATAATATTCAACTATGAGGTTTTCTTTAACTTCATAATCAATATCTGCTTTTGTAGCTAAATTAACAACCTTTCCAGTAAAATTATCTTTGTCAGCTTCAAGCCATGCTGGAACAACTTTATCACCATTTGATACAACTAACTTTCTGATGCTTGAATTTTCTTTTACAGTGATAACATCTCCTACTTTAACTAAGAAAGAAGGAATATCAACTTTCTTTCCGTTAATAAGGATGTGACCGTGGTTTACCATCTGTCTAGCCTGCTGTCTTGTTTTAGCAAAACCTAAACGATAAACTACATTGTCCAATCTAGATTCCAGGATCTGTAACAAGTTTTCACCTGTAACTCCACTCTTTTTAGTAGCCATCACATAGTAATTACGGAACTGTTTTTCCATAACACCATAGATAAATCTTACTTTCTGTTTTTCATCAAGCTGAATACCATATTCTGACTTCTTACGTCTTACTTCTTTCTGGTTTCTTTTTGATTCTTTAGTATAACCCATAACAACAGGATTAATACCTAATGATTTACATCTCTTTAATAATGGTTGTGTGCTTTTACCCATAATAGTTCTCCTCAGAAATTACATGCGTCGTGTCTTACGAGGACGACAGCCATTATGTGGAATAGGTGTAACATCAGAAATTGATTTTACTTTTAATCCCATCAAACCAATTGAACGTATAGCGTTTTCTCTTCCCATTCCTGGGCCTTTAACGTATACATGTACTTCGCGTAAACCATAACTTGCAGCCTTCTGTAATGCTGTTTCAGCAACTGACTGTGCAGCAAATGGAGTAGATTTTTTTGCTCCACGGAAACCGAGTCCACCAGAAGAAGCCCATGAAAGAGCATTTCCTTTCATATCTGTTACAGTTACGATTGTATTGTTGAACGTAGCCTGGATATATACATTACCCTCGTATACGCTCTTTTTTTCCTTTCGTTTCTTAACGGTAGCCATTCTAATTATCCTCCGCCTTATGCTTTCTTCTTATTAGCAACAGTCTTCTTCTTACCTTTACGTGTACGTGCGTTTGTACGTGTACGCTGTCCACGAACAGGAAGACCACTCTTATGACGAAGACCTCTATAGCAACCAATATCCATAAGACGTTTTAAGTTAAGACCGATTTCTGAACGAAGACGACCTTCAACTTTGTAGTCTCTATCGATAATTTCACGAAGCTTGTTAAGCTCATCTTGAGATAAATCATTCATCATTTTTTCAGAATCAACTTTTGCTTCATCACAAATCTTCTTTGCTGATGAACGACCGATACCATAAATATAAGTTAATGCGGTACCTACATGTTTATTAGGGATATCTACTCCCGCAATTCGAGCCATCTGTTACTCCTTAGCCCTGTCTCTGCTTATGTTTTGGGTTTGTACAAATAATACGGACAACGCCGTTTCTTTTAATAACCTTACACTTATCACAGATAGGTTTTACACTGGTTCGTACTTTCATTATAAAGCCCCCAAAGAGAATATTCTTTCACCGAATTTTCAGCACCTCGCAATGAGAGCAATTCGGTAAAAGATACTATACCAATATTCTCTTTTCTTTTCTAGTAATTCACGGAATTTTTTTTATAAACTTCGTGATCTGATTTTGCCCTTTGTTGTTAATCCATCGTGATGATGCATTTTCAACAGAGCTTCAACCTGACTCATTGTATCAAGATCAACACCGACCATGATAATTAATGAAGTTCCACCCATCAGTTGAGAAACAGACTGAGGGAATCCAAACAGTAACTGAATTACAGTTGGAATAATTGCAATAAATGCAAGGAACAAAGATCCAGGTAATATAAGTCTATTCAAAATCTTTGTAAGATATTCTTCTGTCTTATCTGAACTAATACCAGGAATGGAGCCGCCGTTTTCTCTGATATTCTTTGCAATTTCTGTAGGGTTCAGGGTTACCTGAGTGTAGAAGTAAGCAAAGAAGACAATAAGAACAACTAACAAAATATTGTACCAAAGACCATTTGGAGTTAAGAATCTTGAAAGATTACTAACCCATTTTGGTGTGTTCTGACCATTTGATAACATTGAAAATAATGTAATTGGTAAAGTCAAAATTGAAGATGCAAAGATTAAAGGAATAACATTTGAAGGATTTACCTTAAATGGAATGTATGTGCTCTGTCCGCCATACATTTTTCTTCCAACAACACGTTTTGCATAGTTTACTGGGATCTTGCGAACACCAGACTCTTCATAAATTACCAATGCAATAATTGCAATGTACATGATCAATACCAAGATAACAAATACAAGCTGAACTTCGCCTGCTTTTACCTGTTGAACTAATTCAACAATAGCATTAGGCATACGAGCTACGATACCTGCAAAAATCATCATTGATATACCATTACCAATACCGCGAGCTGTAATTTGATCTCCTAACCATACAGTAACCATTGAACCAGTTGTTACTGTCAGCATTGCAAGAATATTAAAGAGAACTCTGTTCTCAAGAATAATACAACCTGGAATGCTGAGAGCGTATCTAGTTACAGCGAAAGACTGCAAAAGACAAACAAGGATAGTACCTACTCTTGTATACTGAGCAATCTTACGCTGGCCACCGTCTTCTTGTGAGACTCTTTTAAGAGATGGGAAAATAATCACAGCAAGCTGCATAATAATCTGCATAGAGATGTAAGGCATTACACCAAGCATAAGAATAGAGAAGTTTGAGAAAGCTCCTCCAACAAAGAAGTCCATATAGCTTGCGAATGCATTTTTATTCTGAGCAGCCAAGTCATCAAAGTACTGAATAAGAACATTTGCATCAATTCCAGGAATTGTTAATACAGATCC
This sequence comes from Treponema sp., assembly GCA_024682655.1. GTDB lineage: Bacteria > Spirochaetota > Spirochaetia > Treponematales > Treponemataceae > Treponema_D. The sequence continues at coordinate 17,501 of JAIKYZ010000027.1, read as the reverse complement.
TAAACGGAATACTGCTAATACTAAGAATGTAAAAAACAAACGATCTCTCAATTCTTTAACTTTAAACATATTTACAATTGGATTGCTTGCCATGTACTACTCCACTCTACTTTTTCTCTTCGGTTTTTTCAGCATCTGCTGTAGTTACAGAACCACCGGCTTTTTCGATTTTAGCCTTTGCTGATGCAGAAACTTTGTCTACAACAATAGTTAACTTCTTTTTGAGTTCTCCATTTCCAAGAACTTTTACAAGAGTATCAGTTTTCTTAGAAATAAATCCCTTAGCTTTAAGAGCTTCTTTATCTACTGTTGCACCATTATCAAATTTAGCTTCAAGCTGATCAAGATTGATACAAACGTATTCTTTCTTGAAAGGATAGTTAGAAAAACCTTTGTGAGCGATACGTCTGTATAAAGGCATCTGTCCACCTTCAAAACCTACATAAGTTTTTCCACCTGAACGAGACTGCTGTCCCTTATTACCTTTACCTGCTGTTGTACCAAGTCCTGATGAAGAACCACGTCCAACACGTTTTGGATTCTTATTAGCACCCTGAGGAGCGCTTAAAATTGGATTATAATCTGCCATACTACATCTCCTCAACTTTAACTAAATGAGAAACGTTTGCAATCATACCACGGATAGCATCGTTATCCTTATGGATTTTAGAAGAATTAATCTTCTTAAGTCCAAGACTTCTTACTGTTGCAACGTTATCTGGTTTCTGACCAATTACACTCTTAACTAATGTAACTTTAATCTGTTTTGCTTTAGCCATACTCTAACCCCACAACTCATCAAGAGTTTTACCTCTATTAGCTGCTACTTTCTTAGCATCCATTAATTTAGAAATAGCATCAAATGTAGCTCTAACTACATTTACTGCTGAACTAGATCCTAATGATTTAGAAAGTAAATCTGTTGCACCAGCTGCTTCCATAATTGCACGTACAGTTCCACCAGCGATAAGTCCAGTACCGGAACAAGCTGGTTTTACAAGTACAGATGAAGACTTGTATTTACCAACAACATCATGTGGTAATGTACCGTTCTTTAATGGAACAGTTACAAGACTTCTCTTTGCCTTATCAATACTCTTTTTGATAGCTTCAGATACATCGTTAGCTTTACCAAGTCCGTATCCTACACGACCCTTACCATCACCAACAACTGTTAAAGCAGAGAAAGCCATACGACGTCCACCTTTTACAGTTTTACTTGTTCTGTTAAGAGTTACAAGCTTTTCGATGTATTCTTCTCTCTTTTCTTTAGGTTCTTTATCAAATTTCTTCTGATGTTCTTCCATCTTCAACTCCTAGAATTCAATTCCTGCTTTACGAGTTCCATCAGCGAGTGCTTTTACAACTCCATGGTAAAGATAACCATTACGATCGAAAACTACTTTTGTAATTTTCTTTTCCTTAAGACGAGCACCAAATGCTTCACCAAGCTGTGCAGCTCCTTCAGTATTTGGTTTAATTTTAGCAAATTCTTTTTCAAGTGTTGAAATAGAAGCTAAAGTTTTACCTTCGTCATCATTAATTACCTGGACAGAAATGTTCTTGTTACTGCGAGTAACAGTCATTCTTGGTCTATCTGCAGTTCCATAAACTGATTTACGGATATGAATTTTTCTGTGCAAGCGTTTTCTGTTTTTATCATTCATTTTCTTAAACATATAGCTTCACCTTATTTAACACCAGTTTTACCGACTTTACGTCTGATAACTTCGTTTTCGTAGCGAATACCTTTTCCTTTATAAGGTTCAGGTTTTCTTAACTTACGAATTTGCGAACAGAACTCACCAACCAACTGTTTACTAATACCAGAAACAGTTACTTTTCCATCTGGAGTGGCAACAATTGTAAGACCATCAGGAATAATAACAATGTAATCACTTGAATAACCAAGGTTCATTACAAGTTCTTTTCCCTTTACTTCAGCTCTGAAACCAACACCTGTAATAATTAATGTTTTTGAATATCCTTCAGAAACACCTTTTATCATGTTAGCAATCAAAGCTCTATAAAGACCGTGGTCTGCATTTGCCTGCTTTGTATCATTAGCTGTAGTAAGAACAACTTCAGTGCCCTTTACTTCAACTTTAACATTATTACTAAAATCCTGTTTAAGTTCGCCCTTAGGACCTTTAACTGAAACAAGATTGTTTGCAACTGTTACTGTTACACCTGCTGGAATAGCAACAGGAAGTTTACCTACTTTAGACATACCTACCTACTCCTATTACCAAATTGTGCAAACTAATTCACCACCAACCATCTTTTCTGCAGCTTTCTTACCAGTTGTAACACCAGAAGAAGTTGAAACGATAATTGTACCATAACCATTGTAAACACGTGGTAAATCTTTGTAACCAGAATAAACACGGCGACCTGGTGTAGAAATTTTCTTAACACCATGGATTACTGGATTATTCTCTTCATCATATTTCAAGAAGATACGGATTGTATTTTTTCCGTCTTCCTGAACCTTCTTAAAGTTCTTGATGTAGCCTTCAGTCTTCATAATCTTAACAATTTCGAGCTTAAGCTTTGAAGCTGGAACATCTACTTTTTCATGGCGGGCCATAGCCGCATTACGAACCTTTGTGAGCATATCTGCTACTGGATCTGATGCACTCATTTCTATCTCCTACCAACTTGATTTAGTAACGCCAGGAAGCTGGCCTTCACTTGCTAATTTACGGAAACAAAGACGACACATCTTATACTTTCGCAAATATCCACGAGGACGTCCGCAGATCTGGCAACGATTGTATTCTCTTGTTGCATACTTCTGTTTGCGGGCTGCTTTAATAACCATTGATTTTTTTGCCATACTTCACCTACTTACGGAATGGCATATTGAACTTAGTAAGAAGTGACTTAGCTTCAGCATCTGTAGCAGCACTTGTTACAATAGTAATATTCATACCAGCGATTTTTACAACTTTATCAAAGTCGATTTCTGGGAATATTAACTGTTCAGTAATACCAACTGAGAAATTACCGTGACCATCAAAACCAGTTGCTTTGATTCCACGGAAATCCTTAATACGTGGGAATGCTACGTTGATCAAACGATCAAGGAATTCATACATAATGTTTCCGCGCAATGTTACCATTGCTCCCACTTCATTACCCTCACGAAGTTTAAAGTTAGCAATACTCTTCTTTGCCTTTGTTTTTACAGCCTTCTGACCTGTGATAGCTGTCAAGTCAGTAACTGCGGCATCAAGGAGTTTCTTATTTGTGAGAGCTTCACCTACACCCATACTTACAACTACTTTTTTTACTGCAGGAATCTGCATTGGAGTAGTGTAATTAAACTCTTTTACAAGAGCTGGGGCGATTTCGTCTTTATAGACTTTCTTAAGCCGAGGTACGTAATTTGCCATTACAAGATTTCTCCACATTTACGGCAAACACGAACTTTCTTGTCGCCGTCTTTTTTATAACCAATTCTTGTTGGACCGCATTTTTTACATACGATTGCAACATTTGAAATATTAAGAGGAGCTTCTACTTCTGCAATACCACCTTGGTCTTGCTGGCTTCTCTTTTTCATTGCTTTTTTAACAATGTTTACACCAGATACTATAACTGCATCTTTATCAGGGATAATGCGAACTACAGTTCCACGTTTTCCCTTATCTTTTCCAGCTAGTACCTGTACTGTGTCGTCTTTATGGATTTTGTATTTTTTCAACATAAGATACTCCTTAAAGAACCTCTGGAGCTAATGAAATGATTTTCATAAAATCCATATCACGAAGCTCACGAGCTACAGGTCCAAAAATACGTTTTCCTTTTGGATTTTTACTATCATCTACGATAACACAAGCGTTATCATCAAAACGAATGTAAGTTCCATCTGGACGACGGTATTCTTTAGCTTGGCGTACAATTACAGCTTTTTCAATTGTACCCTTTTTAATTGTTGATGTTGGAATAGCATCTTTGATAGCTACTACAACAATGTCACCGATACCAGCGTATCTACGATGTGAACCACCGATAACTTTGATACACTGAGCAATTTTAGCTCCGGAGTTATCAGCAACTGTCATACAAGATTGCATCTGAATCATAATTTAACTCCTATTTAGCTCTTTCAACTACTTCAGCCAAACGCCAGCATTTATTCTTGCTGAGCGGGCGACACTCAACGATACGAACAGTATCTCCAACATGTGCATCATTCATTTCATCATGAGCCATGTATTTCTTAGATCTAGTAACATACTTCTTGTAAAGACGATCTCTTTTTTTAGTTTCGATTGTTACAACAATAGTTTTATCCATTGCTTCTGAAGTAACAGTTCCAACAAAAGATCTTTTTGCAGCCTTTACAGTCTGAACAGTCTCTTTTTCCACGGTTCAGCTCCTATTTATTATCGCCAGCAATTTCTTTCTGGCGAATAAATGTGTTCAAACGTGCAATTTCTCTACGAATTGTACGTTTCTGCATTGGATTATCTACATGGGAAATAATCATTTTAAAACGAAGATCCATGTATTCCTTTTTAAGCTCATCACGCTTAGCAACTAGTTCTTTATAAGACAGTTCATTGTCATTCTTTTTCTTTGAATTAGCCATCTTATTCCTCCTAGTCTCTTGTTGGCTTATAAGCTATTTTAGTTTTAACTGGTAATTTGTCTGCAGCAAGCTCAAGTGCTCTCTGAGCCAATGCAAGATCAACACCACCAACTTCAAACATAATCATACCTGGTTTGATAACAGCTGCCCAATGATCTGGAGCACCTTTACCCTTACCCATACGAACTTCAGCTGGTTTCTTAGTAATAGGTTTATCTGGGAAAATTCTGATCCAAACATTACCTTTACGATCCAACTTACGGTTGATAGCAACACGGGCTGCTTCGATAACTCTGGCGTCAAGCCAAGTTGGTTCCATAGCAACTAATGCGATATCACCAAAATCAATTGTATTGTTACGTGTAGCGTTACCTTTTTCACGTCCACGCTGTACCTTACGGTGAATTACTCTTTTAGGACTAAGTGGCATATACTAACTCCTTGCCTTTTTAGCAGAATCAGAACCCTCAGTCTTATCAGCAGCCTGACGAGATTGACGTCTTGGCTTCTTTACAAGCTGACCAGCATCTTCATTATGGTCAATACCATAATTCATTCCATTATAAACCCATACTTTAATACCAATTTTTCCGTATGTAGTAAGAGCTTCAAATGTACCGTAATCAATGTCAGCACGAAGAGTATGAAGTGGAACACGTCCTTCTTTGTGTTCTTCAGTACGAGACATATCTGCTCCACCGAGACGACCACTAAGACGAACTTTAATTCCTAAAGCTCCGGCTCTCATAGCGCTACTTACAGCCTGTTTCATTGCCTTACGGAATGATCCACGACCAACTAACTGACGACCGATATTCTGAGCGATTAATGATGCGTTCAAATCAGCACGTTTGATTTCTTTAATCTTAATCTGTACTTTCTTTGTAAGCTGCTTCTGAATATCTGCACTAATCTTTTCGATTGATGCACCTTTTACACCAATAATAACACCTGGGCGAGCTGTATGAATAATGATTGTTACGCGCTGTGGATGGCGAACAATTTCAATTTCAGCTATATCGGCATTTTTACATTCTGGAAGATCACGAACCATATTTCTGATTTTGATATCTTCAAGAACTAAATCTGCATATTCACGTGGATCTGCATACCAACGTGACTGCCATGTCTTGTTTACACCTAAACGTAAACCAATAGGATTAACTTTCTGTCCCACTTTATTCCCCCGCCTTTTCGTCAACGACAACGGTAATATGGCACATACGTTTTAAGAGCTGATCAGCACGACCACGTGCACGGAACCATACTCTCTTGAGTCTTGGACCTTCGTCAATTCTTATTTCTTTAACGTAAAGCATATCTTCATCTAACTTGCTATTCTGGTTGAGTGCGTTTGCAGCAGCTGACTTTAAAGTAGCACTGATTAAATCTGCACCTTTCTGTGGCATATTAGCAAGAATTGCCATAGCTTCCGAATAGGACTTCTGTTTAATTACATTAGCAACTGGACGAACCTTAGTTGGTGATGCAATAAGGAATTTTGTAGTGGCTACATAACCTTTTTTCTCAGCCATAATATCCACCTATGAATTAGCCTTAGCGGCTGTTTTGTCTGAACCACCATGTCCATGATATGTACGAGTTGGTGCAAACTCACCGAGTTTATGTCCAACTAAGTTTTCTGTAACATATACAGGAATCCATGATTTACCATTATAAACAGAAATAGTATTACCTACCATTTCTGGGATGATTGTTGAGCAGCGAGAATATGTTTTAATAATCTTCTTATCTGCTTCTTTATTCATTGCCTGAACCTTTTTGTAGAGTGATTTTTCTACGAATGGTCCTTTCTTAACAGATCTTGACACTATTATCTCCTCTGCGATTACTTCTTCTTACGACGGCTAACAATAAAATTGCTAGATGTCTTTCTCTTGTTACGTGTCTGGTAACCTTTACAAGGCTGTCCCCATGGAGTAACAGGGTTACGACCTTTACCGGCACCTTCACCACCACCAAGTGGATGATCAACTGGGTTCATTGCCATACCACGAACTGTAGGACGGATACCCATCCAGCGTTTGTGACCAGCTTTACCAAGCTTAACGTTCATGTGTTCTTCATTACCTACAACACCAATTGTAGCGTAACACTTACCGTTAATTTTTCTCATTTCACTTGAAGGTAAACGTACGATTACATAATCGCCTTCACGACCAGCGATCATAGCGCTAGCTCCAGCTGAGCGAACCAACTGACCACCTTTACCAAGTGTCAATTCAATATTATGAATTGTGAAACCAACTGGAATTGCATTTAGAGGAAGTGCATTTCCAACTGTTGGAGTTGCATTATCACCAGACATAATCTTCTGGCCAACCTGCAATCCTTTAGGAGCGATGATATAACGTTTATCACCGTCAGCATAATAAATCAAAGCGATATTAGCACTTCTGTTAGGATCATATTCAATTGCTTTGACAGTTCCTGGGATACCGTGCTTATCACGTTTGAAATCAATATCACGATAAAGTCTTTTGTGACCGCCACCCTGATGACGTACAGAAATACGACCACCAGCTCCGCGTCCACCATTTGACTTTTTACCTGACACCAAAGTTTTTTCGGGTCTATCGGTTGTCAGTTCACTACGAACCAAGTCAACACGTCCACGTGTACCTGGTGTCATTGGCTTAAATACTTTAAGAGCCATCTTAATTCCCCTTAATTCCTACTTGGATTAAACACCTTCAAACACAGCGATTGTTTCACCTTCTGCAAGGCGAACGATTGCTTTCTTGTATGAAGAAGTACGTCCTGGTTTACCACGAAGACGTTTCATTTTTCCAAGCACATTCATTGTTGTGCAGCCGACAACTTTTACTTTAAACATACGTGCAACAGCTTCTTTAATCTGAGTTTTTGTTGCACTTGGCTGTACGATGAATACATATTTATTCTGTTCACGTAAAGCACTTGCTTTTTCTGATACAACAGGTTCAATAAGAATATCTTCGTAATTCATTATTTAGCCTCCTTATCATTAGCATAGAAATCTGAAAGAGATTTAACTGCGCTTTCCATAACTACAACTTTGCGTCCATAATATAAATCATGAGCGTTAAGACGGTTATAAGAAAGGAATGTAAGGTTAGGAATATTACGTCCTGCCTGTTTTACTTTTGAATCATCATCTTTCAAGATTAATACTGTCTTTTCATCTTTAGCAAAATTATTAAGAATCTTTACTAAATCCTTTGTTTTACCACTATCAATAGTAAAATCTTCAACAACAGTAAGTCTATCACCCTGTGCGTGAGCACTTAAAATTGTCATCATAGCAAGTCTCTTTTCCTTTTTAGGAATTGAGTAAGAGAAATCTCTTGGTTTTGGTCCAAAAATTGTACCACCACCTACTGTGATAGGAGATTTCTTATCACCACGACGAGCATTACCAGTACCCTTCTGTTTATAAGGTTTGTTATTACTTCCGTGAACTTCTTTGCGTGTTTTTGTACAAGCTGTACCAACACGTTTATTAGCTAATTCATTTGTAATTGCATAATAGATTACGTCATCATTTACTGGAAGACCGAATACTTTATCATCAAGATTAATTGTACGCAGCTCTTTTCCAGAAGTTGAATATACTTTCTTTTCCATATTCTATCTCCTATTTCTTAACTGCGGACTTAACGATAAGAGTACAATTCTTAACTCCAGGAACTGCACCACGTACCATAATTACTTTCAATTCAGGATCAATTTTTACTACTTTCAAATTCTGAATTGTTACGCGTTTGAATCCCATTCTTCCAGGTAATTTAATATTTTTGAAACTGTGTCCTGGTGTTGTACATTCACCTGTACCACCTGGCTCACGATGGAATTTAGAACCATGAGTAGCACGACCACCATGGAAGCCCCATCTCTTCATAACACCCTGGAAACCTTTACCTTTTGAAGTTGCAGTTACGTCTAAGAAACGTGTACCTTCAAAAAGTTCAAGACCAATTTCATCTCCAACATTAACGTCCTTTTCAAAGCTACGGAACTCTTTCAAGTGACGTTTTGGATTGATGTTCTCTGGGAATTGACCGGCATATGCTTTACTTGCTTTAGAAGCTTTCATATCATCTAAACCAAGAACTACTGCATCATAACCGCAATTTTCCTTTGTTTTCTTGGCAACAACAACATTAGGCTCGACCTGGATCACGGTTACTGGTGTAAGATTACCGCTTTCGTCGAATATCTGTGTCATGCCAACTTTTTTAGCAATCAGACCTTTCATTCTGATATTCTCCTATATGGAAGTGACTGGTAATTACTTACCATCATTCCATTAAATTAATTTAGGCCGTCATCCCAGATCCAAGGGGACCGTACCCTTTTCCCAACCATAAAGGTCAGGCATTTTAATTCACTACTGTGTGATTACTACATCAACACCGGCAGGAAGTTCAAGTTTCATCAATGAATCCATTACTTCTTGTGATGGGTTCATAATATCAATAAGACGTTTGTGAGTACGCATTTCAAACTGCTCACGTGACTTTTTGTTTACGTGAGGTGAACGCAATACTGTTACCTTATTAATTTTTGTTGGAAGTGGGATAGGTCCTGAAACCTTTGCCCCAGCCTTCTGAACAGTCTGCACGATGGCTTTAGCACTCTGATCGATCAACTCTACGTCAAATGCGCGAAGTCTGACACGAATCTTTCCATTAGCCATTTCTATACTCCTATTGCGATACAAAAGGACTGATTAAATAACCAGCCCTTTTGTAGCAAAAATATTAAAAACTATTCAATAATTTTTGTTACCTGTCCAGAAGCGATTGTGTGACCGCCTTCACGGATAGCAAGTTTAAGACCTTCGTCCATAGCGATAGGGTGAATAAGTTCACCGATAACTTTTACGTTATCACCTGGTTTTACCATGTCTGTACCAGCTTCAAGTTCGATAGTTCCTGTAATATCTGTAGTTCTGAAGTAGAACTGTGGGCGATATCCAGTGAAGAATGGTGAGTGACGTCCACCTTCTTCCTTTGAAAGAACGTAAATCTGAGCTTCGAACTTTGTGTGTGGAGTGATAGATTTTGGTGCAGCAAGAACCTGTCCGCGAACAACATCTTTCTTTTCAATACCACGAAGGAGGATACCAACGTTATCACCAGCCATACCCTGATCAAGAGTCTTCTGGAACATTTCGATACCTGTTACAGTTGTATCAGCTGTTGGGCGGATACCTACGATCTGTACAGCATCGTTCATATTTACAACACCACGTTCGATCTTACCTGTTACTACAGTACCACGTCCTGAAATTGTAAAGATGTCTTCAATTGGCATCAAGAATGGTTTCTGATCATCACGAACTGGATCATCAAACCATGTATCCATAGCCTGGAGAAGTTCTTCGATACAAGCTGTGTTTTCTGGAGCTGGGTCGTTCAATGTTTTGAAAGCAGATCCCTTAATAATTGGAGTGTCTTCCTGGAAACCATATTCTTTAATAGTATCTTTTACTTCTTCTACTACGAGTTCAAGAAGATCAGGATCATCAACCATATCAACTTTGTTTAAGAAAACGATGATCTTTGGTACACCTACCTGACGTGCGAGCAACAAGTGTTCACGTGTCTGTGGCATAACTGAATCTGGAGCAGAAACTACGAGGATAGAACCATCCATCTGAGCAGCACCAGTAATCATGTTCTTAATATAGTCAGCATGTCCTGGACAGTCGATATGAGCATAGTGTCTCTTATCAGACTGATATTCCAAGTGACGAGTATTGATAGTAATACCACGTTCCTTCTCTTCTGGAGCGTTATCAATTTCATCATACTTAAGAACTTTATCACCATATTTGTTTCCACAATATGTAGTGATAGCAGCAGAAAGTGTAGTCTTACCATGGTCAACGTGACCAATAGTACCAACGTTCATGTGAGGTTTAGTTCTAACGAACTTCTCCTTTGCCATGTTTGTCTCCTTGCCAGAAACTTTTTTTTCTTCTTTTTCTGGCTTTACTTATTTTTATGTGTTGCACTTTAAGCCAGAATGAGACATTTCTTCACTAAGAAACATCACATTCGCAGACACAATATTTGCTATTATTAGAGATTTTAGATTAGTTTACAGATTAGAAATTATTTATCATTCCATCAATTCGGAATGATTCAAACCCGTAACCACCTTTCGTTATCTCTAACATTTTGACAACTTGGTTTGGTATTTCGAGTTTTGCCTTAAAGGCTGACAGAAACCCAAAATCAAGTTTATCTATAATTATTACCAACGGTAACAAATTACTTTAATCATGGGCCGCCTCCCTGAAAATCATTTCTGATTAACTTTACGGTCGCACCGGAATAAATCCGCCTGTCTTCTCAAAGAACCCAATTCTGCGTAAAAGCAGATAGTAAACCCTTAATTTAAAGAGTATTATTTTATTTATATATTTTTTAAAGTTTTTATGCAATAGGTTGGTAAAGCATTTTTGACTTTTTTAATCTTTGCCCTGACCAATATCAAAAACCAATCCTATTAATGATTCAGGATATGAAAGAAATTTATTTTTCTCTCTTAATTTTAAAACTTCTTCTCTTGAAGCCCATTTTACATCCTGAACTTCATCCTTTTTAAACTTAAGATTTACAGGATCACAATCCAAATGAAGGACATAATAATCGTTGTAACTGTTAAAAAAGATTTTAGTAAATTGAGGAGCCTGAGAAATTTGCGCAAGAATACCCAACTCTTCTTTTAATTCTCTCTGAGCCCCTTCTTGTGAACTTTCCCCGGCCATTACTTGTCCACTAACCGAAAAATCCCAGATATTTGCACCAGTTTTTTTAGAAGAAGCCCTTTGCTGAATTAACATTTTTCCTTCTTTATTAAAAATACAAAGGTGAATAACAAGTCTTAAAAGTCCATTATTTTCAAAAAAATCACTTCGCTGAATAGTTTTTCCTGTTACCCGTTTTTGATTGTCATAAACATCAACAACTTCACTTGTATCTATTGTTTTTTCATTATCTTGAAATTCGGAAGAAATATTTTTCTGCATATAAACAATATTATAAAAACACCCAAATTTTTTAGCACAATTCTTAAAAAATCCAGCATTATTAAATCCCATTTTTTCGTGAAATTTAATACTGGCATCAGTAAGATTTTTGTCTGGATTTCTGGAACTTGCAGCAATACAGACATACATTACTAAAAAACCTTTCTTTTTTAATTCTTCTTCCAGTTTGTTATAAAGAATTCTTCCATATCCACAATTATGACAATCTTTTCTTATATATATAGAAAGCTCAACACTATGATTATAAGCTGCTCTAGCATGGAAAGTAGACGCATAGGTATAACCGAGAATTTCATTATCTTTACATAAAACTAAATAAGGAAACTTTTGAGTAATGTTTTTAATCCGCTCCTTAAATTCTTCAAGACCTGGAGTTTCATATTCAAAGCTGACAGCCGTATTTTCTACATAGGGTGAATAAATTTTCAAAAGATCACAAGCATCGTCCAATTTAACAGGGCGAACAATTACATCAGCCATTTTATTACCTCTTTAATTTTAATTTAAAAATAAAAAAAGGCGTTTATAAAAATAAACGCCTTTCTGTTAAGGTCTAACAACCTACCACTTATAATGAGCAAAAGCTTTGTTAGCTTCAGCCATCTTATGAACGTCTTCACGTTTCTTGTAAGCTGTACCTGTATTATTAAATGCATCTAATAATTCAGAAGCAAGTGTATCAGCCATACCGTGACCAGATCTGTTTCTTGCAGCTTCGATAACCCATCTCATTGCAAGAGCTTCACGACGTGATTCACGAATCTCCATTGGAACCTGATATGTAGCACCACCAACACGGCGAGATTTAACTTCAACCATTGGTTTTACATTATCAAGAGCCTTAAGAAGAACTTCCAAAGGATCTTTGTCAGTCTTAGCCTTTAACTTATCCATTGCTTCATAAACAATTTTCTGACAAGTATCTTTTTTTCCATCTAACATCATACGGCAAACTAATTTTGAAACTACTTTGCTGTTATATTTTACATCCGGCATCAATGGACGTTCGATTGATTTCTTATGTCTTCCCATCTTAGTCCTCCATTAAGCCTTAGGTCTCTTAGCACCATATTTTGAACGACCGCGTTTACGATCTTCAACGCCAAGAGTATCTTTTGTACCACGAATAATGTGATAACGTACACCAGGGAGGTCCTTAACACGACCACCACGTACTAAAACTACTGAGTGTTCCTGCAAGTTATGTCCAATACCTGGAATGTATGCAGTTACTTCAATACCATTTGACAAACGAACACGAGCAATCTTTCTCAATGCTGAGTTTGGTTTCTTAGGTGTCTGAGTCATAACACGTGTACAAACTCCACGTTTCTGAGGGCATGAATCAAGTGCGGGAGACTTGGTTCTGTTAGCTGCCGCTTTACGACCCTGACGGATTAATTGATTAATTGTAGGCATCGCCTATACTCCTATTTTATTCCGGTCAGCACCCCGGAAGATTTTCAATAAAAACTCCATTAAGGATAGGTTTAACAATTTTAGTGAATTCAAAAAATGAATTCAATAGAATTTACCCAAGTATCTATAAATTTTGACTGAATTTATAAATTCTCAGGAAAGATAAAAAAAGGTGGAGTGAAAATCTAATCCTCACCCCACCCTTTCTAATTATGTTATATAGAAGAATTAGTCATTTTCTTCTGATTCATAACTTGTTTCTTCATGTTGAGATTCAAGTTCTTCTTCCTGACGACGTTTTTCAAGAATCTCATTCATCTGTAAATCAAGATCCTTATCAGTATCATCAAAAAGTCTTACATCTTTGTAATCCTTAATACCAGTTCCGGCAGGAATCATATGACCAATTGCAACATTTTCCTTGATACCATGAAGTCCATCTGTTGCTCCAGAAATAGCTGCATTTGTAAGAACACGAGTTGTTTCCTGGAATGATGCTGCAGAAATAAATGAATCAACACCAAGAGAAGCCTTAGTAATACCCTGGAACATTGGATGACCAATAGCAGGTTTACCACCTTCAGCAATAACTCTTTGATTTTCTTCGTGGAACTTATATTTATCAACCTGCTGACCAAAGATGAATTTTGTATCACCTACAGATACGATTTCAACTTTGCGGAGCATCTGACGAACGATAATTCCAATATGTTTATCATTGATATCTACACCCTGTGCGCTATATACAGACTGGATTTCATCCATTAAGTAATTCTGTAAAGCATTTTCACCAAGGATTGCAAGTACGTCCTGTGGATTTGGAGATCCTGCACAAAGCTGTTCACCAGCTTCTACCTGGTCGCCATCACGAACGATCATACGTTTAGCCATTGGTACTAAATGTTCATACTTCTGACCGAACTTATCTTCAACTACTACCTTACGCTTACCTTTGTTGATACCATCGAATTTAACAGTACCAGAAATCTTTGCAAGTACACAAGGATTCTTAGGTTTACGAGCTTCAAACAATTCAGATACACGTGGAAGACCACCAGTAATATCGTTTGTTTTCTGAGCAGCCTTAGGAATAGTTGCAAGTGTAATACCCTTCTCAACTGCGGCTTTATCTTCAACCTTAAGTACAGCACCTTCTGGAAGGTAATAAGTACCTAATTCGTTACCAGCTTCATCTGTAATAAGAATACGTGGCTGTTTAACATCAAGGTGTAAACCAGAAATTGTACGTTCAATTGCACCAGAAACATTATCTTTCTTTTCATCAAGAGTAGAACCAACAATAATGTCTTCAAAGTGTACATAACCATCATTTTCAGCAATTATAGGTTCTGAGTAAGGTTCAAATTCACCAATTGGAACTGATTTTTTAACTAAATCACCAGCTTTTACGTAAATTGTAGAACCATTTGCAATTTCGATTTTCTGTTCTTTACTTACGATATAAACAACATCATCTTTTACAAGAACTTTACCTGTAACTTTTGATTCAATATCTTTTCCAGCTCTAGAAATTAAAGCTGTTCCTCTCATGAGGCTCTTTCCATCTTCAATAAGAAGTTTATCACCTTTTTCAAGAGCAACCTGATCCAAAATACGGATTACAGTCATCTGACCCTTACGAGTAAATAATTCATAACCCTTCTTAGTTGTAACACTCTTACCTTTGATATCAGTGATAAATGCATCAAACTTAAGAACAATATTTGTATCATCTGTAGACATTTCGGCAGCACCACCAGAGTGGAATGTTCGAAGTGTCAACTGTGTACCAGGCTGACCGATTGACTGAGCTGCAACAATACCAACTGCTTCACCAATTTCAACAATCTTATTACGAGCAAGGTTCTTACCATAACAGCGAACACAAATACCATGTTTAGCTTCACAAGTAAGTACAGTTCTAAGTTTTACTTTTTCTACACCAGCGGCTTCAATTTTCTTTGCTAAGTTTTCATCAATGTACTGATTTACATCGCAAAGTAATTCACCTGTAATTGGGTGAACAACGCGTTCAATTGTAAAGTGGCCTTCAATACGTTTGCTTAAAGGAATTTTAATATCATCACCATCTTTAATAGCGGCGTAATCAATACCGTTGATTGTACGACAGTCTTCTTCATTTACTACTACATCCTGAGCAACATCAACAAGACGACGAGTCATGTAACCGGCATCGGCAGTCTTAAGAGCGGTATCAGAAAGACCCTTACGGGCAGCGTTAGTAGAAATAAAGTATTCCATCACGTTAAGACCTTCCTTAAAGTTAGCCTTAACAGGAAGTTCGATGATTGATCCGTTAGGTTTAGTCATCAAACCACGCATTGCAGCAAGCTGAGAAATCTGACCACGAGAACCACGGGCACCAGAGTTGGCCATTGTCCAGATAGTGTTGAAGCCCTGCTTATCTTTTTCAAGCTTACTCATCATTATCTTTGTAAGGTCTTCGTTAGTCTTATTCCAAACACTTAAGATTGTGTTATATCTTTCTTCTGCAGTAATAATACCTCTACTGTATTTTCCAATGATGTCATCAACCTGCTTATTTGCATCATCAACCATCTTCTTTTTTTCTTCAGGAACAAGAATATCATCGATACAAATTGTAGCACCGTAGAATGTAGCGTTTTTATAACCAACATCCTTGATAGCATCATGCATTTTGATTGTAATCCAAGAACCTTTTGTATGATAAACGTGTTCAATCATCTTCTTGAGTGATTTATCAAACATCTGGCGGTTTACATAATCAATTTCTTCTGGCATAGCTTCATTAAATGCAAGACGTCCAGCTGAAGTTTCGATTAATTCACCTTCTTCGAAAGTCTGATTACCCTGAGTAAAGGCATCATCATTCTTTACTTTAAGAGCATTTGCATCAAATGATTTTTTAGGTGCAGGAACTTTAATCAAAGCCTGCCATTCAATATTTCCAAGTTCAGCTGCCATTCTAACTTCATCAGGATTACTGAAACGTTTTCCGGTTCCCTTTGCGTTAGGTTTAATAGCAGTCATGTAGTAAATACCAAGTACCATGTCCTGAGAAGGAGCAACGATTGTATTACCGTTAGCTGGGTCAAGAAGGTTTCTTGCAGAAAGCATCAAGGTCCAGCATTCCATCTGAGCTGCCTGAGTCAGAGGTACGTGGATAGCCATCTGGTCACCATCGAAGTCGGCGTTGAAGGCCTTACATGCGAGTGGGTGAAGCTTAAGAGCTTTTCCTTCTACAAGTACAGGTTCAAATGCCTGAATACCAAGACGGTGAAGTGTAGGCGCACGGTTAAGCATAACCGGATGCTCTTTTACTACTTCATCAAGAATTGCATATACTTCTGGAGACTCAGACTCAACAAGAGCCTTTGCCTTCTTAATATTAAATACTACATCCTTATCAACAAGCTTCTTCATAAGGAATGGCTTGAAAAGTTCAAGAGCCATCTTTGTAGGAAGACCACACTGCCAGAGCTTAAGTTCTGGTCCAACAACGATTACCGAACGTCCAGAGTAGTCAACACGCTTACCAAGCAGGTTCAAACGGAAACGTCCCTGCTTACCCTTAAGAAGGTCAGAAATAGACTTGAGAGGGCGGTTTGAAGCACCTTTAACAGCACGCTTTCTCTTTGTGTTATCGAAGAGGGCATCAACTGCTTCCTGAAGCATACGCTTTTCATTGCGGATGATGATATCAGGAGCAGAAAGCTGCTGAAGTCTCTTAAGACGATTGTTTCTGTTGATAACGCGTCGATAGAGGTCGTTGAGGTCAGAAGTTGCGAAACGGCCACCATCAAGCTGAACCATAGGACGAAGCTCAGGAGGAATTACAGGAATTACATCCAGAATCATCCATGAAACCTTGTTTCCAGAAGCGCGGAAGTTTTCAACAATTTCGATACGGCGGAGAAGTCTCTTGTCAGACTTAGCGCCCTTTTCAATCATCTTTGCGCGGAGCTCAGCTGCAAGCTCATCAAGGTCAAGGCGCTCAAGCATAGTCTTGATAGCCTCGGCACCCATATCTGCTGTGAAAGCAGAACCTGCATAGTGCTCAAGAGCTTCCTGATATTCTTCTTCTGTAAGGAGCTGTCCCTTCTTAAGGTCAGTATCTCCTGCATCAATTACAATATATTTTTCGTAGTACAAAACCGAACGGAGAGCTGCAACCTGAAGATCAAGAAGAAGACCCATACGGCTTGGAACTGAACGATAGTACCAGATATGGCTTACAGGTGCTGCAAGCTCGATATGTCCTGTACGTTCACGGCGAACCTTAAAGTGAGTAACTTCAACACCACAGCGGTCACAAATAACACCCTTATAACGGATAGACTTGAACTTACCGCAGTAACATTCCCACTCTTTAGTAGTACCGAAAATTCTTTCACAGAAAAGACCGTCTTTCTCTGG
>JAIKYZ010000026.1 GCA_024682655.1 Treponema sp. | reverse complement strand
GCAAGCTCTATCTTGCCATTCGACTTGCATGCTTAAGACGCGCCGCCAGCGTTCGTTCTGAGCCAGGATCAAACTCTCCATGATTATTTCAAAACCCCGAAGGGTATTGATTTCCATAAAGTAATTTAATCCAGCTTTTTTTTATTTGCTGAATTGATTTTTCAAACAAGTTTAAGAACTAAACTTGCGGGTTTTAGTTTTGACATAAACTAACAAAATGAGTTAGTCAATTATTTCCTTCCCTGATCTGTCAAAGAACTTTGTATTTTGTCGCTCTCTTGTGCGACAGTGAAAATTAATATACTCTCCTGATAAAAAAGTGTCAATAGTTCAAAGGCCTTTTTTTTAACATTTTTTTAATTTTTTTTACAAAAAAAAAACGCCCCTGTTATTCCGGAAAATAAATACAAAATAACAAGGACAATCAAATAATCTAAAAATAACTTCCTTAAAATCAAATACCGCAGGTTGTTTCAACAACCGAGGATATTTGATTCGCAATATAAGAGTTTCGCAAGAAACTCTAAGTCAAATTGAATGGCGATATTTTAGCCATTCAATTTAAACCTTCCTAAATGGAAAATTAATTTTTCCAGCTACTCAAAACTTTATAATCTAGAATATATATCTAATTCCTGTTCCTATACAAAGAGCAGCGTATTCATCATTTGGGAAAGCTCCCATAAATCCGATCTGAAAAGGAATAGACAAATGTTCTGCAAAAATAAAATCAAATCCAAAACCTAGAGATGCAAGCATAACCGGATAATAAGAATCACTGTAACCAGAAATATTATAACTTTCATCTCTTTCGTAAGTTCTTATTGAATATCCCCTATGACCAAGCATAAGAAAAGCAAAAAGCCTTGAAGCAAATTCCTCGTTAAATGCAGTTTCGTAGAGTTTAAGATTAAATTCTGTTGTAATTGTATAATCCATCAAATGCTCCCAGATAAAATTTTCAGAAGGATCATAAAAAACATAGAAGTTAAATTTTGTACTTAATAAATCAGTAACCCATCTTTCATATTGGATTCCACCAATAGGGCTCTTATAATTCCATACAAAATATCCGCCAATAGCATTTCTAAAAGCCAATCCGGAATTTGTGTTTTCTTTATCCTGAATTATAATTTTTCCTTCGTTTTCATTATTCTGATTTTCCTGAGCAAAAATCAAGGCAGAAGAAAAAATCAATAAAAGAGAAACAATAAATAATTTAAACACTTTTTTCATACAAATCTCCTTTTTTTTTCCATGATAATTAATATGGAAATAGTAATACTTATTTAAAATAAATAAAGTTTGAGCATCAAAAGAATACCCAAACTTTATTCTACACAAATAAAATTGAATTTACAACTTAAACTGTCTTACTTCAACGCTTAATTCATCAAGGTTTGATTTATTTTCATTACTTGAACGATCACAAGTCTTAACAGCTTCAGTAATAGTCTTTGCATCATCAACAATAGATTCCATAGCCTGACCAATTACACTTGTAGAATTCATTACTTCTGTAATTTGCTTTTCAATTTGAATACTACCAGTATTCAATACATCCGAATTTTCTTTTACTGCCTGAGAAGCATCCTTAATTCCACTAATGGATTGAAGAACCTGATTACTACCTTCGGCCTGTTCTTCCATAGAATTTTTAATCATCAATTCCTGTTCCATTACCTGGTTTGTAAGATTAAAGATTACAGAGAACTGTTCATTTACATCACTTGTAGACTTAGCTACATTATTAATAATTTCCTGTAAATCTCTAAGCTGATCGGTAATTCCCTTACCCTGAGCATTTGACTCTTCTGCCAATTTACGAATTTCATCTGCAACTACAGAGAAACCTTTTCCTGATTCACCTGCATGAGCCGCTTCAATTGCAGCATTCATAGCAAGAAGGTTTGTCTGGCTGGCAATTGTCTGAATAATAGAAGAAGCTTCCAAAAGACTTGCTGATCTTTCCAAAATAACACTTGAAAGCTGAGATGCTTCATTAATTTTATTTCTACCAGTTTCAGCTTCACTTGTAAGATTGCCAACAGTAACAGAGTTTTTCTCAAGGATCTGAGCAACAGATTTTATATTTGCAACCATTTCTTCAACGGCAGAAGATGAAGTATTAACCTCTGCTGTCTGGCTGTTTACACTGTTGTTAAGATCTTTAATCTGCTCAATCATCTGCTTAACGGTATCCTGAGATTCTGAAACATTTTCAGTCTGTATACTAACTTTTTCTTTTACAGAATCAATTGCTGCAGAAATGCGATTTACAGCCTGAGAAGTTTCCTCCATTTGAGTATTAACATCATCTGCAGAAATAATAGATGAAGACACACTATTGTGAATATCGCCTAAAAGTTTTTTAGTAATATTGAAGAAAGAATTTAAATCATTAATCAATAAACCAAATTCATCCCTAGACTGAACATTAAGATCTGAATTTGTATAATCTTTTCCAGCAATAGAATCAGTAAAATCAGAGATGGCCTGAACACGTTTTTGAGTATGATTCATCTGCCTGAAAGAACTTAAAACAGTAAAAATTACCCCAATAATTCCGTATATCAACTGGTATCTTACAAGCATTTCAACTGGAGTAAGAGATTTTAATGACATAACTAGAGTTGGCGAAATAATATAGAGGAATGTACCTGAAACGCCAAAGAAAGTTACCAGAGCACCTCTAACAGATAGTGACATTGATTTGAATTCAGCTCTAAAAGGAAGACTATAAAGGTGCTTTTCAAAATTCTGCATAAAACAAATATAGAAAAACAAAGAAAATAAGAAAACTGAACCAATACAAGATGTCAAAAATGGTAAAAATTCCATATGCACATGCTTATAATTACAAGCCCATTTTACAACCATTGTAGTGACATAAGAATTAAACACCGCACTTACAAGTGCAACAGTTTCAAAAGCTTTTGCTTTTTTATTACATTTTACGATTGACTCTTCACTTCCCTCAAAAGTCCTAATTTGCTTAATAAAATACTTATAAATGAAAATGACATAAATTAATACTGTAAGTAGACCCAAAATTCCAAAAGGAGTTAAACATGCCGACATGGCATCTTTAATGGAAATAATTCCTACATAACAAATCATTATCCAAGTAGCAACAATTGGAACTAAAAACATAGACAAATAGTAAACAAAAACTCTTAAAGGGAATTCCCCTATAATAAAGTTATCATCCGTCTTATCAAACATATCAACCTCTAAAAAATAGAAAATTTAGCTTATTTCACTTGTAATTAAGACTGTGTAACTTTGTATTAATAAACTCTAACTCTTCTTCCGATGCCTGAATCTTTTGAGTAATAATCTGTCGCTCAACAAAATCCAAGGATAAACTTTTCTTGTTTTCTAAGTCAGGAATTATTTCATTTTGAATTTCTTCCCTTCTTTTTTTTAGTTGACTAATTTCTTTAGGGGGTCTTCCTCCTTTTTTCCCATTTTCACGACTTGATGATTGTTTTGCCTTACTAGTTGATTTGCCGTTATACATATAAAGTGACTTAACCCAGAAATCAAGATTTTTTAACTCCTGACTCATCGAAAAACTTAAATCATCCAATTCTTTTGAGTCCAGTTCCTGCGAAAGATGATTTAACTTACTCTGAAGCTCAAAAAGTCTTTTTATACCATCATAAATATTCTGGGTCTTTTTACTCATTTTTAGATATTTTATCCTAAAAGTATCAATTTCGCCACTTTTTACATGATAACATTATGTTTTAATATTTACAAAAACAATTGTTTATAGGATTCTGCTTTTTTTACCGCCTCTTCCAGGGTCATTCCAACAAAACCTTGTGCTGCCAGATTTCTTCCACTCTTCTTATCATCAACAAAGGCTCCTACACAAATACCAGGAATAACTGAATCAGGATCGTTTGGAGCATGAGGTCCACCCAAATCTGTTCTGCACCAACCTGGATCTGTAAGATTGATACAAACGTCAGTACCATCTAATTTTCCTGCAAGATCATTTGTTACTTTATCAAGAGCGGCCTTACTTGCAGAATAACCTGCCTGCTCTGGTTCATTTCTTATTCCACTTGTAGTGTTAATTACCCTACCCCATCCTCTTTGAATCATAGGAGGGATAAAAGCATAACAAAGCATCATAGGGGCAATTGTATTAATCATAAAACTGATAGAATAATCTTCCATTGGAGTTTTGTAATAATCATTTCGATAAGCAATTTGAACTGCAGCATCATTAAAAAGAATATCAACAGTTTTTCCCTTTTCCTGAATTTCCTTAATCATCTTTTCTACTTCTATTGGGTCACTCAATTCAGCGGCAATATCATAAGCTTCTACACCCATTGCACGAACTTCTTCCAAAATCCCTTTAGTGTGATCTAAAGAACGGGAATGAAGAATTAAATTACAGCCCTTACTTGCCATAAATTTTGAAATTCTATAACCAACACCTCGATTAGCTCCTGTAACCAAAGCCCATTTTCCTTTTACATCAACCATGATAAACCTCACATAATTTGATTTTAATTAGAATTAATAAATATAATTTAAGAGATAGCGGGAATAAATAAAGTTGATTTTCTATTAAAATATAGAATAAATATCTAAATGAAGGTTTAAATTGAATGGCTAAAATATCGCCATTCAATTTAACTTATAGTTTCTTGCGAAACTCTTATATTGCGAATCAAATATCCTCGGTTGTTGAAACAACCTCCGGTATTTGATTTTAAGGAACTTTAATATCTTACAGAAAAAGAGCGTTCATAATCATCTAAAGGAATTTCTTTTTTTATAACTTCATCAATCTGAATATAGGGATTTCTTTCAATTAATTCTAACTGTTTTTCGATTTGATCTATTGTTCCCTGGGCTTCCATAATAACTGAACCGTCTGAGGAATTATGAACCCAGCCAGTAACTCCAGTCAAACGGGCCGCATTTATGGCAGTATATCTAAAACCAACAGCCTGAACCTGCCCTGTAAAACGGTAATTAAATCTTTTCTTTTCGCTTTTCAATTTTATAAAAACTCACAATGTTATAGGTTCTAAGTTTTACTACTTCTAAAAAAAGGAGGGGAAAAATACTAGGAGCCCCTTCTATCCTGTCCTGTTTTTTTGTAATACTCGGTCTTATTATTATACATATTTTTATCTGCAAGAGTAACAAGAGAATTTATATCCATCTGAGGATTTGAATCACTTGAAGCATAGCCATAAGAAACAGAAAGTTCTTCTACCAGTTCGCCCTTCCAATTCGAAATAAGTAAATCAAAATCTTTTAAAAAGGCCTGACATCGAGAGATTTGTTCATGCATAATTACAACAAATTCATCACCACCGATACGGAAACAGTTGCCCACGTCATTAAAAACTTTATAAATACAATCTGCAGTTGCCTTAATCATTTCATCTCCAGCCTTGTGACCAAAAATATCATTATTTCTCTTGAGATTATTAATATCAAAGGCAATTACTGAAAGAAGGTCTTTTGTTTTTCTAAGAACATCAAGTTCATTTTCGTAACTTCTACGATTTCCAAGACCAGTGAGTTGATCCTTATAAGAAAGCTCTCTGTTTATTCTTTCACTATTATACTTGGCAGCCCTTATTGACATACTGTAAGTTCCGGTAGCAATACTTAAACAGCCAAAGACAATCACGTTTACAACATTATGAAGAAGTAATTCACCTGACTGAATTCTGCAGGCAAGCATAATATAAATAAAGTCACTTATAAAAACTACAGCAATATAACTAATGGGTTTTAAATAAAAAAGACAGGGAAGAAGCATCAAAATTGCAAGATAGGAAGCTGTCATTTGATTTGGACTACCAACAAGCCCCAGCCAGATACCAATTCCAAGAATTGCCATCATAAATATAAAAACACAGGCATAATTAAGGATTACATTAACTTTTCTAATAAAAAGATTTAATAATAAAATAAAAAGAAATATAAAAAGTAAAACTAAATAAGAACAGACATTAAGGAGAATACTGCCACGTTGAATGAGGGCATAAATTATGAGAGTTAAAATAGTCGTAATTCCCAGGCAGGAAAAAACAATAAGGTTAAGCCGATTGTTCTTCATTAATTCCAGACGAGTCTTTTTATAGGAATTTCTACTTAAACCACCATAAAGCATAAGCCTGGACAGTCGGTTCAATAACAACAAACCCTTCATAAATCTCTTAATGATAACATCCTATTTTTCTAAAAACAATGTCATATTGGAAAAATTATATTTTTCCAAAACCTATAAAAACTTCTTTATTACTTATTCATAAAAATTCACAAAAAATTAGTTCAAAGTATCTTAAATTATCTTGATTGTTATTTAAGTAATTAAATGATAATTTAAGGAATGTTAAATCAATTTTCACGAACAGAATTATTAATAGGAAAAGAAGCACTCGATATTTTGAAAAAAGCCCACATTGCAGTTTTTGGAATTGGTGGTGTTGGCGGCTATGTAGTTGAAGCCCTTGTCAGAAGTGGAGTCCAGCACCTTGATTTAATAGATAATGACACAGTTTCCATAACAAATATTAACCGTCAGATTATTGCAAGTCATTCCAGCCTTGGAAAATTCAAAGTTGATGTTATGAAAGAAAGAATACTTGATATAAACCCAGAAGCTCAGGTTAATACATTTAAATGCTTCTACCTTCCAGAAACTAAAGATCAGTTTGACTTTACCCAATATAATTATGTTGTAGATGCAATTGATACTGTTACTGGAAAAATCCAGCTTATAAGTCAGGCTAAAGAAAGTCACTGCAAAATAATTTCTTCTATGGGAGCAGGAAACAAACTTGATCCTACAAAATTTGAAATTGCAGATATTTCTGAAACTTCTGTTTGTCCCCTGGCCCGGGTAATGCGTCAGGAATGTAAAAAACGAGGTCTTACAGACGTAAAAGTTGTTTATTCAAAAGAAAAAGCCTTAACCCCATTGGATAATAATCAGGAGGAAAAAGTTCCTGGCAGCACAGCCTTTGTTCCTTCTGTAGCAGGATTAATAATTGCCTCTGAAATTGTAAAAGACTTAACACAGGAGGCTATGTTAAAGGCCAGAGGTAATTAAAATCCTTCCTTAAAAATAATTAACAGACAACAGCACCATTTTTAAGAACTTCAAAAACTCTTGAAACACCGTCCACGGGAGCTTTTCTTAAACCTCCGTCATGGTTATATCTTGTTCTTAATCTAAAATAATACTTTCCTGGTTCAACATCACTAGGAAGACAGAAAAACAAAGTGGAAGGATTATTTTCTGAAAGACTTTTAATAATTAAATTTGAATCTTCTTTTCCTTCTTTTACAATATAAATTCCGCTATCTTCTCCTTCAATTCTAAGATCCATTCCTGTAATTTTTACGGCACAACCGGCAGTTAATTTATCTTTTGGAAGAATACCGTTAATTACATCAAGACCTACAACAGTAACATGATTTGGTCCACTTGAATTATCTTTTTGAACAAGAACTGATACATCCCTGCGATTTCCAAAAGCCTCAGACAATTCATTAAAATAACTTTTCATAAAAACTCCTTTAAAAATTTACGCTACTTATTTACATGTTTTTTTTAACAGACGACAAAAAGACTCACAAAGTTGCTGACAACTTCATGAATCCTCCCAATTCAGTTGAATCGTTTTGTGGCGCTTTTGATGTTTTTTTTATTCAGATGAAAATTTAAGATGTGAAATGAATGAGTAAAACTTATTTTCGCTGAAAAACTCTCTAATTTATACTAACACTTATCTGGAAAAATAGTAATAATTTTTCTTAATAAACTTGATAGCATATACTATC